>SKZB01000040.1 GCA_007127615.1 Phycisphaerales bacterium
CGATGCGGCCTGGACGCGGCTGCCGGATGCCCGGATTCGTATCGATTCCCGGTGAACGACGACAGATCGGAGCCGCACGGAGCGGGTGGTGACTCGCTCCGCCTTGCCGGCTTGACAGGATGGCTCCGAAACGCGGATAATAAGACGGTCAGTTCCGGTGCTCTCTCGAAACCGCGCGTGCGTATCGAGAACACCGCTTTTCACGGCCCGCCCGGACGACATGGGCGTAACCGTTCTCCCGGAATGTGCCATCGGCACGTGAAGGCGGCATGCAGATCCGATTTAGACTTTGATTCGGACCGCAAGCTGAATAGATTGGTTGCTTGAATTGCACTCGAAGTGTTGAGGATTGTTCGTGATCGTGTTGCGTTACGCAAGGAGATCGAGAAGTTCAGCGAACCGTGCTCCTTCGGGCTCCCGCTCATGGCCCGTTCATGACTGAAACTGCTCGTTGAACGCCAGCCGCGAGCCGCGGCGCTGTGCCCGCACATCCGATTCATACTTCGGTGCATTCTGATCGCTCGTGTCGTTGATCTCAGTCCGGATCTCGCGCCGCCTTGCGCGCGGGACGGATGAGTGAGGGTTGGCCGCCATTGCCCGCAGTGGGGTTGCTTTGGCCGCTTTTCTCACCTTTGCCATCACCGAAATCGTTTTCCCCGTTCTGGCGTTGATCGCCGGCCTTATCGGCGGCTGGTTCGCGTACGCCATCGTGACCGGCAACTCGCTTCGCCGCGCGAAGATGGACGCCGATCAGATCCGCGCAACCGCGCGGACCGAAGCCGAGGCCAGCAAACAGAAGATCGAACTGGAAGCCGAGAAACGTGCCCGTGAACGCCGGGAAGCGCTCGACAAGGAGATCGCGGAAGCCCGCGCGGATATCAAGAAGGATCAGCAGCGGCTTTCCAAACGCGAAGACACGCTCGATCAGAAGCTCGAATCGATCAGCGAACGTGAATCGCGCATGGACCGGAAGGAGAACGACCTTCGATCGCTGGAGGCGTCGCTGACGAAGGATCGTGAACAGATCGAACAGGACCAGCAGCAGATCAAAGCCCGGCTGCAGGAACTTTCCGGCATGACCCCTGACCAGGCGCGGGAGCAGTTCATGGAGGAGATCCGCCGGGAATCCGAACACGAGGGGAACCGGCTCTCCCAGAAGATCATCGAGGAGGCGGAAACCGAAGCCCGTCGCCGCAGCCGCGAGATCACCATCAACGCGATTCAGCGCTACGCCTCGGAGCACGTCGCCGATTCGACCGTTCGCAGCGTGCGCATTCCCTCGGATGATCTGAAGGGCCGCATCATCGGCCGCGAGGGCCGCAACATCCGGGCCCTCGAACGCGCGACCGGTGTGGACATTCTGGTCGATGACACGCCCGGCGTGATCGCCGTCTCCTGCTTCGACCCCATCCGCCGCGCGATTGCCGGTGAAGCGCTTTCCAAGCTCGTCGCCGACGGCCGGGTCCATCCCTCGCGCATCGAGGAGATCGTCGAGACCGTCCGCAAGGACATGCTCGAGCGGATTCAGAAGCACGGCCAGGATTCGGTGATGGAATCGAACATCCGAGGCCTGCACCCCAAGATCGTCGAGGCGATGGGCAAGCTGCACTTCCGCACCAGCTACGGCCAGAACGTGCTGCGCCATTCCATGGAAGTTGCGTATCTCTCGCAGATCATCGCCGACCAGATCGGGCTCAAGGGCGACATCGCGCGGCGGTGCGGGTTCCTCCACGACATCGGCAAGGCGATGGACCACGAGATGGAGGGCGGCCATCCGGCGATCGGGATGGAGTTCGCGCGGAAGTACGGGGAGAAATCCGAGGAAGTGCTCAACGCCATTGGCGGTCACCACGGAGACATTCCCGCCACGACGCCCTATACCCCGATCGTCATGGCCGCCGACGCGATCAGTGGCGCCCGTCCCGGCGCCCGGCGCGAGTCGATGGAGATGTACGTCAAGCGCCTCGAACAGCTCGAAGCCATCGCGACCCAGTACGGCCACGTCACCGAAGCGCACGCCATCCAGGCCGGTCGCGAGGTGCGCGTGATCGTCGATGCGAAGAAGGCCGACGATGCCGAGGCGTTCTCGATCGCCAAGAAGATCGCCAAGCAGGTTGAGGATGAGATGACCTTCCCCGGCGAGATCAAGGTCACGGTGCTGCGCGAGGTCCGGGCCGAGGCGACCGCGCGATAACGGTCGGTCGCGGCGCGCGGTCCTGCTGACGGCGGCCCGACCACCGGCGGCATGAAACGACACGGCGGCAAATCCAAAGTATGCTGATGCATATGCTGCGGGCGGGTGAGCCGCCCCGGATCCTTGTGGACCGGATACTCGTTGGAGAAGCCATCATGAGAAACGGGAGTTCCATCGTTCGTCGCGGGTTGACCACGGCGCAGACGATCACGATCGTGACGGTGGTGGTGCTGGCGCTCTTGAGCTGTCTCGGCGTGGCCTTGTTCCTCGGATTGTTCCTGCCGGCGCTGAGTCAGGCGCGCGATACCGCGTTGGGAATTCAGAGCCATTCGCAGCTCCAGCTAATCGAGCAGGCGATTCAGGCGTTTCACCAGGGTGAGAACCGCTTTCCCGCATCGATCGATGAACTTGTTGCGGAAAACTACATCACCCGTGAGATTCTGGTTTCCCGTTTCGACTGGAACGACGATGGTGGGGGCGACTACTGGATCCTGCTGGACCGCAGCGCGTACCTCGGGTTGTCGAACGAGGACGAAGCGGACCGGCGCGTGGACGACCCGGACCTCTTCGTCGTTTCGTACGACCGTTCGATGTACGCCGGACAGCGCCGGGTGGCGGCGTGTTTTCTCGATCACTCGTGCGACATCCTGGAGTGGC
>SKZB01000386.1 GCA_007127615.1 Phycisphaerales bacterium
ACGTTCATGCCGCGGGCGCGCGAATCCCACTTGAGGTTGAAGCCGCGAAAGCGCAGTTGATGGAAGCGATCGAGAAACTGCCGAAGCCGAGCGGGTGACACGAGGCAGCGACTCGGGTCAAAGCAGACGCCGTGGCGTGAATCCGGAGCGCCCGGCGACGACGGACACATTTCATTCCGCCGGTACG
Organism: Phycisphaerales bacterium; assembly: GCA_007127615.1. GTDB lineage: Bacteria > Planctomycetota > Phycisphaerae > Phycisphaerales > SM1A02 > SKZB01. The sequence continues at coordinate 188 of SKZB01000386.1, forward strand.
CAGCGGCTCTGCGCCCATTGCCGGAGCTTGGCGATGCGTTCGGCCATGGTGACCGAAAGCGGCGGCGAATTCTCCAGTGCCTCGACAATCATTTCGGTCGTAAGTTCAGATTTCGCCGAGTACGCCTGGTGCAGGCCGGCGATGATCGCCTGTTCAATCTCCGCGCCGCTGTACCCGTCACTGGCCCGCGCGAGCGCTTTGAGATCGAACTGATCCGGATCACGATCACGCTTTTTCAGATGAATCGAGAAGATCAGTTTGCGCGTCGCGCTCTTCGGCAGGTCAACGAAGAAGATCTCATCGAACCGGCCCTTGCGCAGGAGTTCCGGCGGGAGGGCATCGATGTTGTTGGCCGTCGCCACGAGAAAGACCGGCGCGGTGTGCTCCTGCATCCACGTCAGAAGCGTTCCGAACATGCGCTGGGACAATCCGCCGTCGTTGGAGTGCGTGGCGGCGGAGGCGAATCCCTTTTCGATCTCGTCGATCCACAGAATGATCGGTGACATCATCTCCGCCTGGTGGAGCGCCTCGCGCAGTCGGCGTTCCGACTCGCCGATGTACTTGTCGAACAGCGCGCCGGGGTCGAGCCGCAGAAGCGGCCGCTGCCAGGCGGTGGCGATCGCCTTGGCGGAGAGTGACTTTCCCGCCCCCTGTACACCGAGCAGCAGGACGCCGCGCGGCGGGGTGAGTCCGTACCGGGTCGCCTCCTCCGAGAGCGCGTTCTGACGCTGCTTGAGCCACTTTTTCAGGTTCGACAGACCGCCGATGGAGTCAATCGAGGTCGGCGCTTCGACGTAGTCGAGAATGCCGCCGTGCTGCAGACGCTGGCGCTTGCTCGCCAGGATGCGGTTGATGTCGTCGGTCGTGAATCTGCGGTCATCGAGCACGGCATCGGTGATGATCTGTTCCGCCTGGGAGCGCGTCAGCCCGGCGAGGTTGCGCAGGATCGTTCGGAAGTCGCGTTTGGTGAGCTTGACTTCGATCGCCATCTGCTGGTTGTGCTTCTGCACGGTGCGGCGGACGATGCGCTCCAGCTCGGTTTCATCCGGGAGGGCGAGCTCCATCATCGTCGCTTCGTTCTTGAGAACGGCCGGCAGTTGATCGTTGTGATCGATCAGCACCAGCGTACTGCCGGTCGAGCGGAAATGACGCAAGACCTCGCGCACGCCGCGCAAGGTGCCCGGATCGGAAAGATGGTCACAGAGATCCAGCGCAACGCAGACCGCCTTGTCCTTCACTTCGGTGAGAAAATAGTGAAGCCCGACGACGGCTTTTTCGGTTTGCGGGACGGACCGGGTATTGTCGAAGAGTCCCGCGTAGACTCCGCGCGTCGCCGACCAGATCCACATCGGATGGCCGGTTCGCGCGACCGCGTAGGTCAGCAGCTCCAGCGCGTGATCCTCTTCGACGGTCGTGATCGCCACGCACGGATGCGCCGCGGTGAGCAGATGTTCCAGGCGTTTCAGGTCACGGTCGGCAGCGGTGTCTGGTTTGGTCACAATCCGGTCCTTCGCAGCGGAAGCCGTGGTGGTGGGCGTTCAAAGGTGAGGGTGCAGTGTGGATGCTAACTGCCGGAAGCATGGATGAAATGTCCCGGGCCCGATCGAATCCGACACGTGGCGCCGGCGCAACTGTTCAAGGCGCTCATGCCCTTCATGCCCTTACGCCTACGTGCCTACGTGCCTTCATCCCTTCATGCCGTGGCGTACGCCGGTTCGTTGCCGGGCTTCCACTTGATGTTGCAGCCGATCGAGGGCTTCTGCTCCGATGGAATCGGCCGATCCGCCAGCAGCGCGTCGATCGCTTCGCGGAGGTCCCTGCCGGTGACGGGAACATCGTTGCCCGGCCGACTGTCGTCGAACTGACCGCGGTAGACCAGCTTGCGCCGCTGGTCGTAGAGGAAGAAGTCCGGCGTGCAGGACGCGCGGTACGCTCTGGCCACCTCCTGCGTTTCGTCAAAGAGGTACGGGAAGGTGTAGCCCGCTTCCTTGACTTCCTTCGCCATCTTCTCCGGACTGTCATCGGGATAATTTTCGACATCGTTGGGATTGATCGCCACGATGCCGAGCCCTTTGGACTGATACTCCCGGCCGAGTTCCGCCAGCGCCTCACGCAGGTGCTTCACGAACGGGCAGTGGTTGCACATGAAGATGACCAGCAGCCCGGCCCTCTCCGCGAAATCCTCCAGACCGACCATCTCGCCCTCCGTGTCCGGCAGGAGAAAATCGCGGGCGGCGGTGCCGAGTTCAACCATCGTGGAAGGGGTCTGAGCCATATCGGGGTGCTCCGGGAAACTGGAGGAACGTACCCCGATCAGCATAGCAGGTGGTCCCAACGCGCGAAACCGGGCGCTCGGGTTCGTTCACCTCCGAAGAATATGGTCAGCAGCGTGTTCAGACGCAATGTCGTATCCATCAAATCCCGCTCGATTGCGGACAAGACCCTTGACTTCGCTTCCGATCGGCGTGAAAGTGATGAACTCACGAATCGGGTCGTCGATCTTTCGGTCGCATCCCGGTTCAGGTCGCTCTCTCACCCGTTCGTTCCCCATGTCGGGGGACACACCAAACTCTCAGGAGGAGTCTCAAGATGAAGATGAAAAGCATGCTCACGATCGCAGCCATTTCCGCCGGTTCGATGACGATGGCCGCCTCGGCCGAT
>SKZB01000404.1 GCA_007127615.1 Phycisphaerales bacterium
CCCGAATGCCTCGATGCCCGGTGCCTCCCTTCGTCACTTCCACAGCAGCACACGCATGAGCGGCGTATTCTGGGTGGCCATGGCTCCGTCCCGAACCACGTATCCCGCTCCGCGCGTCCCCATCTTCGCGGCCAACATGGTCGCCACCTCCCAGCCGCTGGCCGCGCAAGCGGGATTGCGCATCCTGCAGCGGGGCGGCAATGCGATCGACGCCGCGCTGGCCGCGGCCATCGCCCTGACGGTGGTGGAGCCGACCAGCAACGGTATCGGTTCCGATGCGTTCGCGCTGTTCTGGAAAGACGGCCGCCTGCACGGCTTGAATGGATCCGGCCGCTCCCCCCGCGCGTTCTCGCGGGAGTTGCTTCCGGATCAGGACCGGATGCCGGCGCGCGGCTGGCCGGCGGTCACCGTGCCCGGCGCGGTCGCGCTCTGGCGGGATCTGCACCGAGCGCACGGCCGGTTGTCGTTCGGGGCTCTTTTCGAACCGGCGATCGGTTACGCGGAGGGAGGGTTTCCCGTTTCGCCGCAGACGGCCGATGACTGGCAGCGCGCATTCCAATCGCTCAACGGCTTCGATGCGTGGCGCGCGACGTTCGCTTCGAAGGGACGCGCCCCGCGCGCGGGTGAGCGGTTTGTCTCGCTTCCTCATGCCGAGACCCTTCGCCGGATTGCCGAATCGAACGGAGCGTCGTTCTACACCGGCGCGCTGGCGGACCGGATGGTGGCGGCTTCGCGCGAGGCGGGCTGGGTGCTTGATCACGCCGATCTGGCCGAGCACGCGACGGTCGATGCCGAACCGATCGGCCTGCCGTACCGGAACGGGCGCACGGTGTGGGAGCTGCCGCCGAACGGGCAGGGAATCGCCGCCTTGATCGCGCTGGGAATCGTGCGCCGATTTGATCTTGGGGAGCGGGGGCCCGATGAGGCGGAAACACTGCACGTTCAGATGGAAGCGATGAAGCTGGCGTTCGCCGAAGCGCACCGGACCATCGCGGATCCGGACTGGATGACGGAAGATCCACACGGATTGATTGGGGATGCTCACCTGGATGAGCTGGCGGCGAGAGTCGATCGAAGTCGCGCTCAGGACTTTGGTCACGGCCCGCCGAAACCGGGGGGAACGGTGCTGCTCACGGTTGCCGATGCGGAAGGTGTGATGGTGACGTTGATCCAGTCGAACTACATGGGGTTCGGCTCGGGCATCGTCATCCCCGGGACGGGTATCGCGATGCAGAACCGGGGGGCGTGTTTCACCCTCGAAGCGGGACATCCCAACGAAGCCGCCGGTGGCAAGCGACCTTACCAGACGATCATTCCGGGCTTTATCACCCGTGACGATGTCGCGACCGACGACCGAAGGGAGGGTGTCGCGGGTGACCGGCAACCCCACCTCGCCTTCGGCGTCATGGGCGGCTTCATGCAGCCCCAGGGCCATCTGCAAATGGCGGTACGCACGATCGACTTCGATCAGAACCCGCAGGCCGCGCTCGATGCGCCGCGCTGGCAGGTCTTCGATGGCCTGCGCGTAACGATCGAAGCCGGCTTCCCCTCAGGGGTGTATAAGGACCTTCTGCAACGCGGCCACGCCGTCGAAGTGGTTCACGAACGAAACGTCAGCCACGGCGGGGGTCAGGCGATTCAGCGACTCGGGAACGGCTTCTATCTCGGCGCGAGCGACCATCGCCGCGACGGCCAGGCGGTTGGGTACTGAAATGGACAACAACTCAGCAGGGTGCGAGGGTAGGGTGATTGTCTGAAGCGGCGGCGGGGACGTGACGGAGAAAGGCACGAAGGCACGAAGGATGGGATGGTGTATCGGGCGACCCGGGCAAGAGTCCGGCGCACCGTCATTCCCGCGGAGGCGGGAATCCACTTCCGCGAAGAGACCGACCCGCGCGCTAACTGGGTCCCCGCCTCCGCGGGGACGACGAGCTGAGGTGCGGCACTCCGTCACCCCGCCCCTTCGTCGCTCCGTGCCTTTGTGCCTCCGTGCCTCTCCCGAAAACCGCTCATCCGTGCGGGTCACTGGCGCAGATTCCTGAAGCGCCAATAGACGCCGGGGTGCCGCCACCGCGGCCCGCAGACGGCCGCCGGTAGGTGAAGCGCCATGAAGCGGCTTGATTCAGTTTGATTCAGCCCGGATCAGGTTGGATCAGGTTGGATCAGGAGGGCGTTGTCGCGCTTCGCGCCAGGCCCCGCCGCACCCCGACCAGACCGATCAGACCGAGCACGCCCATGGCAACCGGCGCCGGAAGGGGAATCACGATCGGTGCAGGAGGGGCAGTGAGGATGATCTCGTCGAATCCCGATCCAAAGTGGAACGCCACGTTACTGGCCAGGCCGTCCGCATAGTCCATTTCGTAGATCAGAAAGTTGAACTCAACCGACCCGAGCAGAAAGGCGTTGCCCTGATTCTGGTGACCATTCGGAACGGTCACACCATCGAAGTCACCGACGATACCGCCGTCGACGCCGTTCGGTTGTGGATGGGGGCCGCCCGGCTCGAGCATCATGCCGGCGTTGAAGACGCCTGCTCCGACGGCGCTCAATCCATATTGCTGCGAGCCGAAAGGCAGTTCGCCACTTTGAATGCTGCCGTGGTAGGCCCAGAATTGCGCGGCGGAATGGTCTGAGTACGACGTCTGGGCGGTGCCGTTGAACTTCACCAGATCTCCGGTCGTGCCCTGGTGATCGAGCCCGGGGGCGCCCGCGAGGTCAAAGTACAGCCCCGTCAACCAGTTCGGACCGGTATTCGAGGCCATCGTATTCGTGAGCGTGATTTTGAGCGAGGCATTCCCGCTCCCTGCATCGGAAAAGGTAAACGTCGCCGCGGCGGAATGGTC
>SKZB01000346.1 GCA_007127615.1 Phycisphaerales bacterium
ACGGTGGGTCGTGCTGGCGCGGGATGATGAAGATGTCCAAGAGCTCCGTCGCGGCGTGCGCGGCTCGAATTGGCAGCCGCTCCGCCTCGTCGATGACCGTGTGCTCTGGACGGACAACTATTCCAATTTTCTCCGGATACTGATGTGGTGAGGGCGATGGCCCGGCGGGCAATCGCGTGGTTTCGATTGGCCGCTCGCTGAGGTCCGATCACTCCGCATCCAGTGCGGCTGGTCCGCACTGCCGGACGCGAGTAGTCTAGTGCCATGTTTGACGAGCGCGATCCCGAGCAGGTGTGCACGCGTTTTGACGAGGCGGCCGAGACGCTGCGTGCCAATCCACACCGGCGTGGGTCGCACGTTCGATTGCCCGGCCGCGGCAGAATACTGATCACCGGCGACCTGCACGACAACCCGGAGCACTTTCGCAAGATCGTTCACGCGGCAAATCTCGATCGGGATCCGGATCATCATGTCGTGCTGCACGAGTTGATTCACGGGGAGCATCTGGTCAACGGCATGGACTTCAGTTACCGGATGCTGATCAAAGTGGCCGATCTGGTCGTGAAGTACCCGGCGCAGGTCCACCCGCTTCTGGCGAATCACGAACTGTCACAAATGACCGGCAAAGGCGTCAGCAAGGGTGCGGGCAACAGCGTCGAACTCTTTAACGATGCGCTGGAATGGACGTTCGGCGATGCATGTGGCGAGGTGGTGGAGGCGATCAATGCTTTCTTCCACGCCATGCCGCTTGCGCTCCGTTCGGAATCCGGACTGTTCTGTGCGCACTCGCTTCCCAATGAGCGCGCGATGAAGAGTTTCGACCCCGACATTCTGGAGCGAGAACTGACGGATGAGGATTACCGCTCACCGGCCGGGAGCGCGTATCTCATGACCTGGGGCCGCTCGTACCGCGAAGCGCAGGTGAATGAATTGGCCCGGCGATGGGGGGTCAGTCTGTTCTGTCTGGGACACCAGCACGTGGAGACCGGCATCGATCTGCGCCTGCCGAATGTTCTGGTTCTGAACTCCGACCACGACCGGGCGATGGTCCTGTCGCTTGCGCTGGATGATCTGCCGGAGCCGGAAGAGGCCATGATGACCGCCACGCCGCTGGCGGCGATCAATCTGCCGGAGCCGAACGCATCGTGAGCGGTGAGCGACCGGTCATGCTGGCGATCGAGACGTCACAGCGGGCCGGCGGTGTGGCGCTGCGTGATCGCGCGGGGAGCGTGTACGAGGAGCCGGTCGAGCCGGGACGGGGACACGCGGAACAGCTACTGCCGACGATCGACCGGGTCATGAGCAACGCGGGTCTCAGACCGCGCGATCTGGAGTGGATCGCGGTCTCGATCGGACCCGGCGGATTGACCGGATTGCGGATCGCCACGGCGACGGTCAAGATGATCGCGGAGGTCACCGCAGCGCGCGTGGTCGGCGTGCCGAGCGCACTGGTCGCCGCGTACGGCACGGATCTGACCGGGCGGATCCTGGTGGCGCTGGCGTCCAAGGGCGGGACGTTCTGGTCCACGGCGGTGGAACGGGCGTCGAAGGACGATGCCTGGCAATTGACTTCGGCGGCGATGATCGGATGGCGGCAGAATCCCCAACTTCTCCCTGCATCCGATTTTGATCCTGCCCCGTATAACGGTGTGCTCGCAGATGCGTACCTGCCCGAGGAAGCGCGACACCGATGCGAAACGGCGTCATGTTCGTTGATTGAACCGCGGTTCACGGCCGGTGCGTGTCTTCGGGCCGGTCAATTTCTGATGAATCAATTCGATGCGTCACCGCTGAGTCTGTTCCCGATCTACCCACGTCCGCCGGAAGCGGTGAAGCTCTGGGAACAACGTCAGTCTCGCGGACCCTGATCGGTCCAATAAGCCCGCCGTTCGCGTTGGATTATTGCTGTCGGTGCGCTTTGTGCGGCCTGGATATGACGTGGCAAGTTCTGCGGGTTGAAGTCGTCGGGTAAGCGGCCCGATGACTGCAGGAGTCATCGGTCCATGCGTTTCTCGAAGCGCACGGCCGCATTTCTCCAGGAGGCGAAGCATGGGCAAGAACACCAACCCCGCGGCATGGTCCGACAAACAGGTCTTCACCACCGGTGAAGCGGCGGAAATCTGTAACGTCTCGCAGCAGACCATCATCCGCTGCTTTGACAGTGGACGACTGCAGGGATTTCGCGTACCCGGTTCCCGCTTTCGGCGCATTCCGCGTGCAGAACTCATCCGTTTCATGAAGGCCAACGAGATTCCGATCGAGCAACTCGACGGCGGGCTCAAACGCATTCTGGTGGTCGATGATGATCCGAACATCGTCGACATGCTCGTCGATGTCCTCGGACGGGATGAGCGATTTGAGATCGAAACGGCGTCCAGCGGCTACGATGCCGGGCTGCTCACCGAGCAGTTCAAGCCGCATCTGATCCTTCTGGACTACATGCTGCCGGATCTCAACGGAAACCTCGTCTGTCAGCGGATCAAGTCCAATCCCGTGCACGAGGCGACCAAGATCATCATCATCTCGGGCGTTGTCCGCGGTGATGAAATCAACGCGTTGAGCAAGGCCGGCGCAGACGAGTTCATCAAGAAGCCCTTCGAGATGGACGAACTGCTGGCGCGAATCAACGAACTGATCGACGCCTGAGTACGCACAGCGCCGGCGACGGACCGTGTCCAACCACATCGGGGCGGGAGTATCCATGTCCTCCACTTCCAGCCAAGGTCGTCGCGTTGAGTTGATCCTGGAGCAACTGGATCAGTTGCCCACCCTCAGCTCGATCGCAGTCCAGGTTCTGGAGCGCACGTTGGCCGATGACTCCCGTGCGGATGAGGTCATCGAACTCATTTCGTCGGATCCCTCTCTCGCCAGCAAGGTGATTCGGCTCAGTCAGTGCACCGATCGCATACGTTCCAGCACGATTACCACGATCGAACGTGCGGTCAAGCATGTCGGCTTCGAAGCGGTTCGCAGTGCCGTACTTTCCGTCGAGGTGTTCGACCTCTTCGAGAATCGCTTGACGCTCGTGAATCCCGATATTGAACGGACCCGTGGTTCGGTCTTCGATCGTGAAGCTTTCTGGCAGCACAGCCTGGCCGTGGCGGTGCTGGCAGAGTCACTCGCCCAGATTCCGGAACTGAAGCGCGAGATTCATCCCAGTGAAGCGTTTCTCGCCGGGCTGTTGCATGATCTGGGAACGCTGACACTGTACGCCCTGCTGCCCCGCAGCATGGATCAGGTCTGCCGGCTGGCCGAAGCGAACGGCATTTCCCTGAATGATGCGTCGCGCCGGATCATCGGCATCACCACGCAAACGGTCGGCAAGCGTCTGGCGGAGCGGTGGAATCTGCCGCGGGTTCTGACCGATGTGATCTGGCTGCACGGCCAGCCCATGACCTCCCTGCCGAACCTTCCCTACCGGAAGATGATCGGGCTGATCACGCTGGCCGACTCGGTCGCGCGCACGCGGTTCATCGTTCCGGCCGGTCACGGTCCGAATATCAACCTCACGCCGTGGTCGCCCGACGAACTCGGCGTCTCCGAGGATGTTCTGGATCGCGCCATCGCGTCCCTTCCGGAGAAGGTCGGCGAGCGGGCCAAACATCTCGGTCTGGAGCGTCGGCATGATTCGGAAATGCTCCTGCACGCCATCAATCGCGCGAACCAGTCGCTCGGACGGATCAACCACGCACTCCGGCAGCGGGCGCACACCTCGGCGCGAAAGTCGGAGATTCTTGAAGCGATCACCCGGTTCCATGAAGGCACCGGCATCGCGCCGACCGTGTGCGGCACGCTCGAACGGATCGCCCGCTCGGCCCATCACTGCTTTGCCGGCCTGTGTTTCGGTCTGCTGCATCAATCCGGCTACAACGAAGCGTGGCAATTCCTGAGCTGCGATGACGCCGGTGCCATCAACGACGCGCATTCACTGGGGAATGATCTGACGCTCTCGTTGCCCGATCAGATCAACGAGGACGAGGAGCTGGCGATCCACCTGCTGCCGGTTCTCTCCGCGCTTGAACGACGGTTGAAAGAGAAGCAGCGCCGGTGTCCGCCGCGCCTGATGCCGCTGCGGACGGCCGCGGGTATCCGGACGATCGTTGTTCTCGGCACCGAAGCGCTGCCCCCATCGGAACGTCCACTGGCCGAAGCGCTCTGCCGGACCTGGTCGGCCGCGCTCAATGCCGCGGAGCAGCAGGAGGAAACCGCTTCGCTGGGGGAAGAGCTGGCGGATGCCAACCGGCAACTGATCGATGCTCAGAATTCATTGACGCGCGCGAAAGCGATGGCGGCGATCGGCGAGATCATTGCCGGAGCGGCCCACGAGATGAACAACCCGCTCGCCATCATTTCCGGGCGGTCCCAGCAATTGTTGCGCACCATTGAGAACGAACAGGAGCAGGAGATCGCCCGGCAGGTCGTTGAGCAGTCACATCGACTGGGAGAGATGATTTCAACGCTGCAATCGTTTGTCGAACCGATGGAAGCGAAGCGCCGGTCGACCAACATACGCGAACTGGCCATGCGCATTACCGGTCAGTTCAAGCCGACGCAGCGCCGCAACTTCAATATCAACACGGTCTTTGGTGACTCGCTCGATGCGGTGCATCTGGATCCCTCCCTCCTGGCGATGGCGTTGACCGAAGTGGTCCGAAATGCGGTGGAAGCGAAAGGTTGTCAACATATTGAACTCCGGGTTCAAACTGACCCGGAACATGACCGATTGAGAATTCAGGTCAGGGATGATGGCCCGGGTCTGAGTAACCGGGCGCTGGTCCACGCCTTCGATCCCTTCTTCAGCGAGAAGGCGGCCGGCCGGCAACCGGGTCTGGGCCTGTCGCGGGCGCGACAGGCCGTCGAGGCTCACGAGGGGCGCATCACCCTGGAAAATGCGCCGGGAGGCGGTGCGGTGGTGACGCTCTGGATCAACCACTGCCGGCTGAACGGACAGACTTCGCGCGATGCAGCGTAGCGTCGCCAACAACCCGGCACCTCTCAGCCCGAAGGCGGGGGAGACATTGCGATGAATCCGTTCGAACAGGAGATCACCCGAGCCCTCACCGACGGCGCGCCGAAACGCGGACCGGCGCACGTTCTGATGATCGGTGAGGGTCCGGCCGATCTGGTCGATCTGATCGAACCGCTCCACCGCAGTCGGCATCGCATCACCGCTTGCGCGACCATCCGCGAAGCGGAGCGGGCGCTCGAAGCCGAGGGCAACGACTTTGACCTGGTGCTCCTGGACACCGACCGGCTGTCCGCCCAGCCGATCGCACATCTGTGCGCAGCGCACCCCGAGCTGGGGGTCATTCCGTTCTGCGATCGACCCAAGGCGGAGTTCATACTTCGAATGGTGCGACACGGTGCGATCGACGTCATTGATCTGCCGACCACGCCCGAGACATTTGCCAGCCGAGTGGAGGCCGCCGTGGCGCGTACGCGCAGAGCGCGGCACGATCGGCACCGGCTCACCCGGTTGAAGCTCATCTGCCGACAGCTCAACCAGGCTCGGCATGATATCTCCGAGCAGCTTGACCACCTCTGCCAGGACCTCGTCAACGCCTATCAGGAAATGAGCGAACAGATGCACGAAATCTCCATGGCAAGCGAGTATCGCACGCTGCTTCGACAGGAACTCGATATCGAGGACCTGCTGCGAACGTCACTTGAGTACCTGTTGGGCAAGACGGGTCCGACCAACGCCGCCGTGTTCCTGCCCGAAGACGAAACGACGTTCTCGCTCGGGGCGTACGTCAACTATGATTGCCCGCGCGAGACCATCAGCGCGGTGCTGGAGCGACTGGGGGAAGCCATCTGCCCGCAACTCGCCGAGGAAGTCGATCCCATCGCGTTTGAAGATGCCGAGGAGTTTGCGGAATGGATCGGCATTGAGAGCGGCATGCTCAGCCAGTCGCAGGTGATTGCGTACCCCTGCCGCCACGACGGGGAGTGCATGGCGATCGTGGTTCTGTTCCGATCCGCCGAGAAACCGTTCGATGACTCACTGCCGGAAACCATCGACATTCTGCGTCCGATTTTCGCCGAACAACTGGCGACGGTGCTGAAGATTCACCACCGCGCGGTCGCCGAATGGCCCGAAGAGGCCGCCGACGACGAGTTGGATTTCAATGACGACTTCGGTCTTGGCTTCGGGGGGATGGCCGCGTAAGTCGGGCTTGGGGGTCTCTTCGCTCCGCCGGTCACCCTTCCACTGCCGCTGCGGTGCGATGGCCCGCGCCGTTGCCCTGGGAACGCCGATGGTTGCCGTTGTTGCGCGATGGGGGTGGACCGGGAATGATGCGGACGCGCTCTTCACCGAGCAGATCACACAACTGTCTCAGCAGATGATCATCCACGATCGCGCGCAGGCGGCCCGGTCTCAAGGTGACCCGCTTTTCGCCCGTCAGGATGCGCACCAGAACTTCCGCCGGGCGGGCACCGTCCACCACGCGGGACTGGCCGGCCTGCTGCAGGATGCCCGAGGCGAACGACATCATGGATTCCAGCGATCCGTTCTGTGCCGATACATCGAACTCCAGCTCGATGCTTCGGGTCAGATAACGCGGGGCATCCTCCGGCCGAAGGATCTGATCGACAATGATCTGCGGCTCGGTGCCGCGCGACCGGTCGATCCGCGCGACGAGAAACAGAATCGCGTCCGTCTGCAGGTGCGGGCCCGCCTTCTGGAAGGTGGACGAAAAGACCACGCCCTCAATTGTGCCGGTCTTGTCCGTCAGCCCGATCATGGCCATCTTCTCGCCCGCGCTGCGACCGTTGCGGACCTGGGTGATGCGCACGCGTGACATCATGCCCCCGAGCACCACGATCTGGTCGTGGTTGAGATCGGCGATCTCCTTCACCTCCGCGGTGCGGAACGTGCGCAGAGCAGATTCATACCGATCGATCGGATGGCCGGAGATATGGAAGCCCAGGACTTCCTTTTCGTTGCCGAGCGTGGTCATTTCATCCCACGGCGGAACGTTCGGCAACGGGCGTTCGGGCTGGGCTTGCTCCGGCGCCGCCTCCTCGATCGATCCCCCGCCGAAGAAGTTCATCTGGCCGCTGCGGCGATCTTCCGCGGCCGACTGCCCCGCCGCGATGGCGTCGTCGATCGCCGCCAGGGCCGCGGCCCGCTGCGGTGTGCTGTGAACCGAGTCGAACGCGCCGGCTTTGACCAGCGCTTCGATCGTCGCCTTGTTGGCCAGGCGCGTCGGCACCCGCTCGCAGAACTCGTACAAGCTTTGGAACGGGCCGTTCCTTTCGCGCTCTTCGATGATCGCCTTCACGGCGTTCTTGCCCGCGCCCTTGATCGCGCCGAGCCCGAACCGAACGTGGCCGTGCAGGGTGTCGCGCGGTTCATCCTCCATATGGACGACCGTGAAGGTCGCATCCGACAGATTGATATCCGGCGGTTTGACCTCCACGCCGAGATGTGGCCGGGCATCGGTGTGATCCGGGAAGCGCGTCTGCTTGCAGTCTTCGAGATAGATCGACCAATCCTCGATCTTTCGGGCCTGGCTCTCGTAGCTCAGCAGGGCGGCCATGTACTGGTTCGGGAAATACGTCTTCAGATAAGCCGTCTGGTAGGCGATGATCGCGTAGCCGGTCGAGTGCGACTTGTTGAACCCGTAACCGGCAAACTTCAGGATCAGGTCGAACAGTTCGTTGGCCTGCGTTTCGGCGAGCCCCTTCTCCTTCGCGCCTTCGATGAACTTCGGGCGCAAGTCGTCGATGACCTTGTGCTTCTTCTTGCTGATCGCCTTGATGAGCGTGTACGCCTCACGGAGCGGAATGTCCCCGAGCGAGTGCACGATCTGCATGACCTGTTCCTGGTAGACCATGATGCCGTAGGTCTCGTCGGTGAACTGGTCGACGATCGGATGAACCTTGGGAACGTTCTGGCGGCCGTGCTTGCGCATGCAGTAGTCGGGGATGAGATCCATCGGCCCGGGACGGAAGAGCGCGTTGGCGGCGATGAGATCTTCCAGGCGGTCGGGCTTCATCTCCTGCAGCAGCTTGCGCATGCCGCCGGATTCAAACTGGAAGATTCCCGCCGTGTCGGCCCGCTGGAAGAGACCGAGCACGTTCGAATCGGTGTAATGCAATCGTTCCAGATCGAGCGGATGCGGCCCGCGTTCCCCTTCCGCACGCATGAAATCATCATTCCGTCCGACCGCGTCCCAGATCGCTTCTTCCGGCAGTGATTGCTGGATGAGTTCCCGGGCCCGTTCGATCGTGCTGAGCGTGCGCAGGCCCAAAAAATCCATTTTGAGCAGGCCGACCTTCTCACACGTCGGGCCGTCCCACTGGGTGACGATGTCATCCGAGCCGCTGGCCTTACACAGGGGCACGATGTTGTCCAGCGGTTGGGTGGCGATGACCGCGCCGGCGGCGTGGATGCCGGCGTGCCGCGAGTGGTTCTCCAGCGCCCGCGCGGTATCAATCACCTTCCGCGCGATCGGATTGCCCTCGTACTCCTCTTTGAAGTCCGGATCTTTTTCCAGGGCCGCATCGAGCGTGATGTTGAGTTCGTTCGGGACGAGGTTCGCCAGTCGCTGGCCGTCACCGGGCGTGAGACCCATGACGCGGGCGACGTCCTTGATCGCGGCCTTGGCCTTGAGCCGGCCGAAGGTGATGATCTGCGCCACGTGGCCGTACTTCTGCCGGACGTGCTCGATGACTTCCGCCCGGCCATCCTGGCAGATGTCGATATCGATATCGGGGTATTCGCTGCGGTCGGGGTCGGTGAACCGTTCGAACAGCAGGCCGTAGTGCACCGGACACGCGTTGGACAGACCGAGCACGTATCCGACCATGGTGCCGACACCGGAGCCGCGGGCCGAGGCGGGGATGCCGTGCTGCCGCGCCCAGTTGACGAAGTCCCAGCAGATGAGGAAGTACGCGCTGATGAGTTTGTCGGCCAGGATTTTGAGTTCGCGTTCGAGCCGCGCGCGGATCTCATCGGTGATGCCGTCCTCACCGTACCGCCAGATCAGACCCGCTTCGCAGAGTTCGCGCAACGCGGCATCGCAGTCATCCTTGAGCTGGGCCTGATCGAGATCGGGATTCTTCTCCGCATCAAAGGGAAGAAGTTCGTACTGGGCGCAGAACGCCTTGAACCACTCGGTGGAGCCGCGCGGGTGGGCTTCAACCCCATCAGGATCATCGTCGCCGGTTGCCTTCGCGCTCTCCGGTCTGACCACCTGAACGACCGGGGCGTGGTTGGCGGAGAAGTCCAGTTCGACGTTGCAGCGAGCGGCGATCTTCGCGGCGTTCTCGACCGCTTCGGGCAGGTCGTCAAAACGCTCCATCATTTCTTCGGGGCTGGTGACGTAGAGCTTCTTCGGATAGTGAAGCCGATTCTCTTCCTCCTTCAGCTTGCCCATCGAGATGCAGCAGAGCGAATCGTGCGTGTCCCAGTCTTCGGCGCGGAGAAAATGGGCATCGTTATCGCAGACGAGCGGCAGGTCGAGCTCCCGGGCGAGCTTCACCAGCAGCGGATTGATGCGATCCTGCTCCGGTGTGTCGTGTCGCTGCAACTCGATATAGAACCGCGGCTCGCCCTGCTCGTTGGGCGTGAACGTCCGGGCGTGCCACGCGGCTTCCTCGATCGCCTCCTTCCAATGCTTGTCGTTACTCGTCTGTACGTACTGCGTGAGATAGTGCGCGATCGAGCTGCCGAGGTGGCCGTTGATTGCGATCAGGCCGTCCGCCCACTGCGTGAGGGTGGACTTATCCATGCGCGGCTTGTAGTAGAAGCCTTCGCGGAACGAGTCGGAGGTGAGCTTGAGCAGGTGCTGCCAGCCGGTGTTGTTTTCGGCCAGGAGCACGAGGTGGAACCCGCCGTCGGCGACGCCGGTGGAACGCTTGACGCGTCGATCTTCCGGCGCGACGTACGCCTCGATCCCGAGAATCGGCTTCACGCCGGCTTCGCGCGCTTTGGTGTAGAACTCGATCGCGCCATAGATGTTGCCGTGGTCGGTCATCGCCACGGCATCCATGCCGAGCGCCTTCACGCGGCTGACGAGCGCGGAGATCTTGTTCCCGCCATCAAGGAGCGAGTATTCGGTATGCAGGTGGAGATGTGCGAATGCGGGCGTGGCGGTCATGCGCGGCGTACCCCATATCTTGTGTTCTGTCGGAATCAACGGGGAGCAGACCCCCAGATCAGGTAGAACCATGCCGAATCATGGTCAATGCTATTCTACCCGCGCGCACGGGTGGCCGTGGTCAGTCGACAGGTCATCCACAATACGCCCGACAGAAAATTATCCTCCCCCCACCACCGGTCGCAGGATCAGCATCGCGGCGTAGAAG
Source organism: Phycisphaerales bacterium (assembly GCA_007127615.1). Classification (GTDB taxonomy): domain Bacteria; phylum Planctomycetota; class Phycisphaerae; order Phycisphaerales; family SM1A02; genus SKZB01. Next base: position 10,318 of record SKZB01000346.1, read on the forward strand.
TAAATCAGCAGCCCGGTGACGTCCACGAGGGTGGCGACGAACGGCGCGGAGCTCGTCGCGGGATCGAGATTCAGTTTTCGCAGCAGAAATGGAAGCATGCTGCCGGCCAGCGAGCCCCACGTGACGACGCCGACGAGCGCGACGGCGACGGTCAGCGCGATCAGCACGTACTCCAGCCCATAGTCATAGAAGCCGAGCCACTGCCAGGCGATCACGCGGACGAGCCCGATGAGCGCCAGGAAGAGACCGAGCGAGAGGCCGACGAGGACTTCCCGCCGCATGACGCGCCACCAGTCCAGGAGCGTGACCTCGCCCACGGCCATCGCCCGGATGATCAAGCTCGTGGCCTGCGACCCGCTGTTGCCGCCGCTGGAGATGATGAGCGGAATGAAGATCGCCAGCACGATCACCGCCTCAAGCTGGCCTTCGAAGCGTTCCATCGCGGTGGCGGTGAGCATCTGGCCGAGAAACAGAACGGCCAGCCAGCCGCCCCGCTTCTTGAACAT
>SKZB01000298.1 GCA_007127615.1 Phycisphaerales bacterium
GGAAGGCGGAACCATGAAGCGCCGCATGATGTTCATCCTGCTGCTTCTCATCGGCGGGGCGATCGTGAATCTCACAGTCGCATGGGGCCTTCCGGCAATCTGGCATGAGCAGTGGCGCAGCGATGCGTGGCGGATCTCGATTGGCATGATGTCGGAAACGTCCACGCCTGAGCCCGGTCGGATTGTAGAGAGGCGGGACGGCAAGACATACATGGCGGATCACACACAAGTGACGCCTTCGAAGATACGGACGACCTGGCGCATTCGTGCACCGTGGTACGCGGTCGAGGCGTCACGCCCTCGTCTCCATCACCTTGAAGATCGGGTTCTCCAGAGTGGCTGGCCTCTGTTGGCGTTTCAGGGAGAAATGACAGAGTTGCATCTCCAGGTCGAGCCGGTCGCAGGGCCGACGCCCCGGCCTATGAGGCCGATTTTTCCCGGCTTCCTCATCAATACGCTCTTCTACACCGCGGTGCTCTGGCTGGTCTCCTTTGCGCCGTTCACAGCGAGGCGGTTGATCCGCCGCCGGGGGGGACAGTGCGCGAAGTGCGCGTACCCGATCGGAACCAGTCCGGTCTGCACGGAGTGCGGTACAGCAGTTTCGGGGGGCTCCGTTTTGGGGAGAGGGGTTCCGGGGAGTGCGGTTCAGGGGATTCCGGCTGCCAAGCCGCGCGGCGGATGATCCAGGGCAACGGGACTGCCTCAGCGATCGGCCCTCCAGCAGTCGACCGATTCCCGCACCCGTTGCCGCCATTCGGCAAGAGTCTGTTTCACCATCCGCGTCTCCTCCTGGTGCTCGGTTGAACCGCTCTCCACGAAATGGTGAAAACGCGATTCACCAACCGGGTGCCGCAGGCGTCGCAGGTCGTCGGGATCAACGACGGGTTCGAGGCACTTGTTGTTCAAGGCGCGAAGCAGTCGCGCAAGCGTCATCCAGTCAATCGTATCGAAGCGGGTGTCCATCACGACCTTCTCAAGAAACCGCCGGTCGTCGGCTGAGAATCGCTCCGTCAGGCGTTCGATCAGCAGCGCACGAGGTGTAGGTATGGCGCCCGGCCGAAGGCGCTGATCGTAGAACCACTCAAGCAGCGCCTCTTCTTCCGTCAATCCGCAGAGTTCCAGCAGCGCGGCGGCGATTCGAACGCGATGCCGATCGAACGGATCAGAGCGATCAGCAACTTCGAAGCCCTCAACAAGGTGGGTACGAGCGTTGGGGCGGTCGAGGTGCGCTGCCACCACGAACGGTTGCGAGAGTCTCGAGCGGCGCCCATGTTCCAAAAGCGCTTCTGTCTGATTCGGGTGGAACAAGACAGGATGCTCCAGAACGAACCGCTCAATTCTGCCGCGGAAGAGCGGCAAGTCAGGGTCGTCGATGACCGGATCGCCGCGAATCAGTGCAAGCAAACGCTCTGGCCCGAGTCGACGTGCTGCGTCGATGAGCTCGGTCGTCTGGTCGAAGATGATCCGGTCATAGTCCGGCGACAACACCGCCAGCATCGTCAATTCACGCTCGACTGGCGGCAATCCATTGATCTGTTCAAACACAAAGTGGACGCGTTGTCGCGCTGGGTCACGTAGTGAACGCGATCCGCCAGTCGCGCGCGTCACCCTGACGTCCCACCATCCGATGCAGTGTTTGCGATCAGCGCGTTCACTCCAGTACGCAGCGAACTGCTGCTCAAGGCCCCCCGAGCGAGTACGCCAACGATCATGCGGATCGCGATGCACTTGATAGATGCGAAGCATCGATTGCGCGATCTGGCCGACTGTTTTCTGCTCTATCGGTGGCAACCCATGAAGCGGTGGATTCGCAAGCAGCACCGGACTGCCGAACGTCTCCGCGTCGTCATCGATCAAGGCTGCAATGGCTGGAAGAAGGTGCGGGTCTTCCCTCTGGAAGAGAGCGGCGAGCGCGAGCGTGCGCACCTTTGGATCGCCGTGTTCAAGAAGTGGGATGACGCTTTCGACGGGCGGATCGCGATACCGATCAAAACGTTCGGCGTGCGCGCTTGGAATCGCGCTGCGGACGGTTTGCAGGTACGCATCCGTTGCATCTTGTCCCAGACCCATTGGCTTGCGATCGTACAGAAAGTCACCGATCGCGAAGAACTCCATTTGGTTCGCGACCTCAAGGAAGCGTGACTCCAGCTTGTCAGCCGGCATCCATCTGACCGGATCAGCGGAAGCGGCGCGAGCGTGGGGCAGAGTGACCGTGACGGCAAGAACCACCAGGGCCATCATATTCAGTCGACGAGAGTTGCCACACATGTTCTGCTCCTCCGGTTTCAGGACATCCGGAGATTCTACTGAATGACGAAGTGACCGAGTGAAGAAGTAACGAAGTGACGGAGTGAAGGACAGGGACCCGCCACCGCGGGCAGGTTCCGGCCCGGAGGGACCGCCGGGCGATCGGGCCCGCTGGCACGCTAACCGCGGATGAGCGAGCATTTTCGGCCGCGCACATCCGCTGCGTCACCCGCGCCGACGATTGCGATACCGAGTTGATTGAAGCCTTACCCGAGCCTGCTCAACACGCCCGCCCCCGCCCGAAGTACCATCCTCCGTGCCTCCGTGCCTCCGTGCCTCCGTGCCTCCGTGCCTCCGTGCCTCCGTGCCTCCGTGCCTTTTCTTTGTCACTCCGTCACTTCTTCACATCTCATGCTTTGCCCGCCGGTCGAACGCGCCATCGGCGATCAGTTTCGCGATCGCGCCGATGTCGGGGGCGGGCGGGCGGTCGGCGGTCAATTTCGGCACCACCGCGCGGATCGTCTCGTAGATCCCTTCCACCCCCGCGCCACTGCGGTGGGGGCGCTGGTACTCGAACGCC
>SKZB01000082.1 GCA_007127615.1 Phycisphaerales bacterium
AAGACCGCGCGGCGGCGGCCAGTCGCCAGGCTCGCGCCGCGTGACCCGGCGCGAGAGCAGTTCGTAGGTCTGGGGTCCGCTCAGACGAAGAAGGCCCCGCGCTGCGCGGCCGGGCGGGGAGGCGATCGCCAGAATGGTCTCATCGAGCTGCACGCATCAACCGTCCCGCCGCTTCTTGAACGAACGGGGTTTGGAACTCTTCCGGGAGCGCTCCTTCTTCGCGCGTTCCATCGCCTCGGCGTAGGCGCGGGCCTGCGGGTCTTTCGGCTTCTTTTTCTTCTTACCGGCCGGCGAAACGGGCTGAGTCACCTTCGGTTCGAGGTCCATTTTGTCCACGTGGGCGCGAATGTACTTGCTCTCGACGATTCCGATCGCGCTGGAGGTCAGGATGTACAGCGTCAGACCCGACGGCGCGTTGAAGAGGAAGATCGGCATCATGCCCACGATCATGATCCGCATGATGCGCTGCTGCTGAATCTGCTCATCGGACATGCTCGGCGACGGCGGAGGCGTCATGTATTTCTGATGAATGTAGAGCATCACCGCCATCAGAATCGGCAGGACGTTCAGCCCGGTGATGTTCCAGAACCCGAAGAGCAGGATCGGATCGGCAAACTGACCGAAGAAGTGATCGCCCGTCGAGAGGTCCGCCAGGAACGGCCACCCGCCGATCATCTGGAAGATGCCGAAGAACGCCGGTTCCTGTCTGAGCTCATAGGCGAAGTAGAGCATCGCGTAGAGCGCGATCCAGATCGGGATCTGCAGGAACATCGGCAGACAGCCGAGCATCTGGAACGGGTTCACGCCGTGCTCACGGTAGAGCCGGAGGGTCTCTTCCTGCTGCTTCTTCTTATCGTCCTTGTACTTCTTCTGGATGCGCTCCATCTCCGGCTTCATGGACTGCATCTGCTTGCCGAAGCGCATCATGTTGACCTGGGACTTCTTCGTGATGGGGTGCAGAATGAGCCGCACCACGATCACCAGACCGATGATCGCCAGCGCCCAGTCGAAGAAGATGTAGCCGTGGAAGAACTCGAGGATGATGAGCAGGAAGGCGGCGAGCCACTGGAAGGTGCAGATCGCGCACCACGTGGACATCATGTAGACGACCAGTCCGTCCATCGCGAGCGATTTGAACGGCTCGACATTGGCGAGCGTCGCACGTTCCATCGGGCCGGCGTACAGCCCGACATCGAGCAGAAGGGTATGCCCCGCGTCCACCGTGTGGACGGGGCTGTAGAGGTAGGTGAAGATCGAATCACCTTCCGCCCCGCCGGCGGAGTGTTCCATCTCGATACGCTGAACCACCGGCGTGAGCGACTTCCGCCCCCGGCCTTCTTCGTCGAGCAGCGGGTGAATGACCACCGCGAAGTAGCGGTTCGTTGAGCCGAACCAGGACAACTCGTACCCTTCGGTCTCGCTGGTGCGGTTGGGCCAGAGCGTCCGGTCCCCGCCTTCGCGCTTGGCGACATCGCGCCGTTCGAGGATCAGTGAGCGGTCATCGGCAAACACGAGGTGGCGGTGCGGATTGCGCTCGGGGCTCAGCAGATACCCGAAGCGGAAGCGGCGGCGATCGAGGTACCGCGTGCGCTCCACTTCCATATCCCCCGGCCCGTACTGCAGCCAGCGGACATCGAGCGGGCGGCCGGAGAGATTCTGCACGCGCTGTTGGAGCGTGATACCGCCGTTCTCACCGAGACCGTACTGGCGAATCACCCGCAGGGCCGGCTCTTCATCGGCGTTGACCACCACGATCTCGAAGCGGCCCGGTGCGGTTTCCGCCCAGTTCCACAGCGTCACGAGCCGGCGTTCCTCTTCGCCCGCGCCACCGGGGGTGACTTCGATCCGGTTCGTGGCGAGAATCGGAATCATCACCCCTTCCAGCGGCCTTTCCTTCTTGAGTACGTAGCGCAGCTCTTCACCCGGCAGCGGCGGGATTTCCGCATCGCCCGCCGCGAGCGCCGCGTAGTGCGCCTCGGCCTGCTTCCGCGCCAGCACGGTGTACCAGTGCCGGCTGGACGTGATGCGCTTGATCCCCGCACCGTTGCGCGAAAATTCCACCAGCAGCGGCGCTTCGTTGGGGTTGAGCGATCCGAGCGAGGTCGGCTCCGCGTCGGGGTCGATACCTTCAACGTGCGCCGGGCGGGCGCGAAGTTCATCGATCGACAGGCGCGGCTGATCGGGATCGATGTCATCCAGATCGACGACCGCATCATCTTCCGCCGGGCCGTGATCGACATCTCCCGGCACGGGCGGCGGACCGGCCGATCGATCGGAATCCGGCGCATCGGTCAGAACTTCTTCCGCGGCCGTTTCATCCGGACCGGGCGCGGGGGGGACGGCCCGCTGGCCCGACAGGGCGTAGATCAGGAAGAGTCCGGTCACAATGCCGAAGAGAAGGACGGTGACAACCAGACGTCGAACGCTGCGGTCCATGAAACCTCTGCCGTATGGGGAGTGCCGGTAAGAAAGCGTCGCCTCCGCGGTTGGGAACGACACCGACGATTCTAAACCCCGCCGTGCCGCCGTGGCACCGCCGGGTGAATCGCCCATCATACTCATTCTTCACGCCCTCCGCCCCGGCCCGTGCGGCCCGGCGGAACGCCTCGCCTGATTTTCCGATGTCCGGCACCCCGGCGCGCTGCTATCCTGCGGCCATGAACCGGATTCTCGGCCAATCACGGGCGATCGATCTGCTGCAGGCATCGCTGCGCTCCGGCCGCATCCACCACGCGTGGATTTTTTCCGGCCCGCCGGGCGTGGGCAAGTTCACCACCGCCGTCGAGTTCGCGCGGATTCTCCTCGCCCCCGAAGCGGGGCCGAACC
>SKZB01000452.1 GCA_007127615.1 Phycisphaerales bacterium
ATCGTCGTTCGGGGCGCTTTGGTTTGTGTCTTGCTCACCAGAATCCGGTCGTTTCGTTCAGAAGGCGAAGATGGCGTCGAAAACCTTGGAGATGATGCCTTTCTCGTTCGTCCTTTTCAGCTCGCCCATGTGAACCTTTTCGATGCGGAGGTTGTGAATCTGGTTCGACTGAATCGTATTGGTCGCGGTCACATCTTCCGGACGACACGTGCCCGTGACCTTGATGATGGATTCCTCTTCATCGAGCTTGATGTGGGTGCGCGCCTCGATCACCATGTTGCCGTTGGGCAGCACCTGGATGACCTCAGCCGTCACACGTGCGGTCAGATCATCGCGGCGCCGGTAGTCACCATCGCCGGCAAACTCTTTCTCCAGTTCGAGACTCAACTCGGGCAGGTTGTTCGTGCGCCCACCATCGAGTTGCAATGCCAGCAGTTCGGGCAGCGAGAACGCGGGCCAGCGCGCGATCTTGCCATCGATGTTGAATTCCTTTTCCAGATCCAGTTGTTGCTGGCTTCGCGCCTGGCTCTGTTCGCGCACGATGATCTGAATCAGATCGTGTTTCTGGAATCGTCGCGGCTCCGGCGGGGCGATCGCAAACATGCTCATCTGCCTCAGCGCATGCGACGGCTCCGCTTCGACGCCCCGCGTTTCCGCCGGGTGCGCCGGCGTCGAGACCAACAGCGAACTGCTCGGCGCCGTGTCGCCCGCGATCTCACCGGAAAGCATCGTGGCCAACAGGACCGAAAAGCAGCCAACGTAGAAGCGTTTGAGAATCGTCTGTTCCATCGTTCAATCCTTTGCACCATTTTCAGCGGCTGAGTTCGACCACCGCTTCATTTGGACCGGTGACCGTTGCGAGGAAGGTTTCCCTTTCCCCGAATTTTCTGAATTCGATTCTTTCCCCATCCACACCATCGGCGCGGGCCTCCGCGTGAAGCATGATGACCGCTCCGCCGACCAGGCAACGCACATTGACCCGAGCGCCGCGTCGCACCAGGGTTTCTCGATACAGATGTTGTGTTCGAAGAACATCGCCGGCCCGGAGACGTTGCCCGGCCTTTCGTCCGACCGCCTTCTCCGCGCTGTTCACGCGGCCGGCCGATTGTGGGGGCAGCCACTGCTCAACGAGTTCGAGATCGGTCTCCCGAATGAAAGCACCCCGCTCAACATCTTCCGCAACCACCACGACCGACTGCCGGACGGTCGGCGCCACGCGAATCGTCTTCCGATCGATGATGCGTCCGTCCATCCACTTCCGAATGACGAGATCAATGCGCTCGCCGTGCACGCCGCTGACCGGCTCGACTTCATAGCGCAAATCGCCATCGGTGCCGGTGTTGAGCAGTTCTTCATCCCGGCGGTCAAAATCAAGGCGCAAGGCGTCCGGCTCGACCCGCAGGCCGCGGCTGATCATGCTGGCGACCAGGCCGTGGACGTTGGGTTCATCGATCAGTTCCGCCGCGGACCGCGCTGATCTGGACTCCGGCCGGCTCGTTGCGCGGCTCGTTTCGGCGGGCTCGATCGACACGTCCTGCATCGCCATTGGCACCGATGCCAGACCACGGGATCGGGGGCGAACGACCACACGACGGCCATTGAGGTTGACGCGCCCCCAGTGCACCCCGGCCTCTTCCAGCGCGCTTCGAACCGCGCGAAGTGAAATCTCCATCGGCTCATCCGACTCCGGAACCGCCGCGATCACGGTCTCGGCGTAGCGCTTCGCCTCTTCACCATGCAGAACCGCGATGTCCGCCAGACGAATCTCCGATCGATCGGAATCCAGCCGTACCGACGCGCGAAGGGTGATCGAATCGGCGACGGCCATCGCGCCGAGAAGCATGACGCCAAAGACGGCCGCGATGTTTCCTGACTTTCTGATCTGTGACAACAACATGTTTCGGACTCCATTCCTGTTTCTGCTTGTCGAAGGTCCTCCGGACCCATTCATTTTTCCGGCGATTGGGCACGGCGATGAGATGCGTCTCAGGATGCCGTGGCTGGATCACTCAGGATGATCAGAACCGTCGAAGTCGCCCGATGGTCTGCAGCGCTTCGTCGGCGGCCTGGATCGACTGGCTGTTCATTTCGAACGCGCGCTGCGTTCGGATTAGATTGACCAGCTCGGTGACGGGATCGACGTTCGATCCTTCCACGAATCGCTGACGAAGCCCGCCGCGACCGCCTTCCAGGGGGTCACCCACCGCCGGGTCTCCCGACGCGGCCGTTTGCACGTAGAGGTTCTCACCGACCTGCTTCAACCCCGCGGGGTTGACGAAGGTGGCGAGCTGGATGACATCGAGTTCATCGGGCTCGGCCTGGCCGGCAATGCTGACCAGCAGGGTGCCATCGGTCAGAATTTCAATCCCGGTGGCATCCGGCGGGATCTGAATGTTCGGCAGAAGACGCCGTCCCTGATCGTTGGCCATGACGATTTCGCCCTCGGAGTTCAGGGCGAAGTTACCCGCCCGGGTGTACGCGACTCCGCCCTCACCAAGATCGTCCTCAACCAGCACCTGAAAGAAGCCGTTGCCTTCGATCATGACATCGAGCTCGCGCCCGGTGTTCTGCGCGGTTCCCTGTCTGAAATCGAGCTGGGTCCCGGAAACCTTGGTTCCGAGACCGACGTAGAGACCCGTCGGTCGTTCATCGCCGTTGGCGTTCTCCACGCCGGGTTGGGCCTGTTCGAGATAGAACAGATCCTGAAAGTTGACGCGGCTGGCTTTGAAGCCGTCGGTGTTGACGTTGGCCAGATTGTTGGCCGTCACATCAAGACTCGTGCTCAGGGCACTGAGTCCGGTGGAAGCGGA
>SKZB01000449.1 GCA_007127615.1 Phycisphaerales bacterium
GTGCCGGCGGATGCCGATCATGCCCCGCTGACGCCGCACGAAACGTCCGGATTTTTCATCTTCGATGTGGACCGCGCCAATCTGACGGATTGGCTTTCGGCTCACCCCACAGCGCGCGTGCAGGATCCGGCGACCGCGCTCACGATGGCGCTGGCGCGGGAGTGCGATCCCGGGCCGATGATGATCGTTGACCTCTGCGCCGGCCGGGGCACCAAGACGCGTCAGCTCGCGGCGATCCGGCCCGAGGCGCGCCTCATCGCCACGGACCGTGATTCCGAGCGATTTGAGGACCTTCGGCGGCTCGCGGCGCACCATCCGCGCATCGAGGCGGTGCCGCTGGACCGGATTCGCGAGTACGACGGCCGCGCGAACCTGCTGGTGATCGACGCGCCGTGCACGAATACGGGGGTGCTCGGCCGCCGCCCGGAAGCGAAGTACCGCTATGGCGCCGCGCCGGTTGAGCAGCTCGCCGGCGTGCAGCGGCAACTGATCGCCGATGCGATTCCGCTGCTCGCGCCCGGCGCGTGGCTGCTCTACGCCACCTGCAGTATCGACGAAGCGGAAAATGAGCAGCAGGTCGTCTGGATGGAGAAGTGGCACCACCTCCGCCGGGTCCGGGAAACGAACACCCGGCCGCGGGGCGGGCCCGCTCAGCCGCCGGCGCGGTACTCTGACGGGGGTTACGGCGTTCTGCTCCGGTCCGGCCGGTGACGCTTGAGCTCCGCCATGCTCGAACGGAACGAACCGGTCGAGCCGGTCGAACCGGGGAAAAGGCGGCAACCTGCGACTGCATCGGGCCGAAGCGTGTGGTACGATGCCATATCCGCGCCGGCGTTCGGCGAGGTTTCGAAGGGCTCTCGTTCAGGACGGCCGATCGTGCTCAATCTGCTCGACATCCTTTCCCTCAAAAGCATCAAGGTGCCGCTGGCCTCGACGGAAAAGAAGGCGGTGGTCTTTGAGCTGGTCGATCTGCTCGCCGAAGCGAAGCTCATCAGCGATGCGGAGAAGATCAAGACCGTCGTCTGGGAACGCGAGCAGCAGCGCACCACCGGTATCGGTGAAGGCCTCGCGATTCCGCACGGAAAGTCCCCCGCCGCGTCGGGCCTGGTCATGGCGATCGGCCGACCGCCGGAACCGATCGATTTCGACGCCATCGACAAGCGGCCCGTCCGTCTGATCGTGTTGCTGGTCTCCCCGCCGGAGAAAACCGCCGATCATATTCAGGCGCTCGGCCGCATCAGCCGCATGATGTCGGATCCGAAGACGCGCCTGGCCGCGTACAACGCGGAGAGCGCGGAAGATCTTTACAAGCTCTTCGAGCAGGCCGAGCAGTCGACCGGCGCGCCGATGGCGTGAATATCGCCACCCCCGTTCGGCCTGATCAGTCATCAGATAAGTGCAGGTACGGAAACGAGGCCGCATCGTGCGGCGCGGTGATCGTGATCGATTCGGGGTCGAATCGTTCCAGGTAGTATTGTTTCACGGACGTGCGCCAGGCATGAACGCGCAGGCCCATGAACGTGGCGCCACCGACCCGCTCGATCACCGCCCCCAGATAGTTCTCGCTGCTGGTGAGCAGTTTTCGCAAACCGCGCGGTTTGCGCTGTTCGAGTTTGATCGCGCACGCAGCGACCTGAATCAGCCCCTGGGTGAAATGACGTAACGTCTCGTATCCGGAATCATCCGCCGCGGCCCGCCAGATCAGCTCCCATAACTCGTGCGACTCCCACCAGTCGCCGTGGTTGTACAGATCACATCCGTACCGATAGGCCGGGCAATCCCGCCATCGATCCGGCGGAACCAGCGGCGCGGGGGGCAGCGGATCGGGCAGCTCCGGCGCGTGCGCAGCGCCGGGCAGAAAGCGCCGCGCGGGCAGGGCGATGTCGGTCAAGCGGGGCGGGGCGGCCGTAAAATCCATGGGTCATTCGCTCGATCGCGCGGCGGGGCGAAAGTCGGCATCCATCGACGCAGAGCGCATCAACTGCTCCGCTTCGCGCAGAAACGCGCGGAACTCCTCACGGACGGTGTGATCGCCCGCGTCCGCGGCACGCCTGCCGATCTCCAGAACTTCGCGTGCCCGTTGCTCCTCTCCGAGCTGATAATGCGCTTTGGCAAGAAATGGGTACGCGCGGAGATCGTCGAAATCTTCCATTTCGACCGCGCCGGCAAGGACATCCCGCGCGGCGGCGTGGTTGCCGGCCCGGTACTCGGCAATGCCGCGGGTCACCTGCACGATATCAAGGTCCGGCCATGCCAGCGCCACGCGCCGCGCCTTTCTGGCCGCGATCTCGTACGCCGCCGACTCCCGGTCGGGATAACGCGTTGCGATGAGCGCATCACTGTGAAACCACGCGATGTGCTCACCGAACCGTTCGGCGTATTCAATGGCATCGGCCCGCAAATCTTCCGGAAGGGCCGGGTCCGACTCGAGTGCGGCGACAACGTCTTCGGTAAACTCCAGTTCCCGGTAGAGCGGGTCCACCCGTTCACGAATCTGCCGCGTTCGCGCGAGTTGCTTGAATCCAGCGCGCGGCGTGCGCATGTCGTATCGCTTGACAAGAACATCGGCCCCGGAGATCAGGAGCGCTCGCTCTTCTTCATCGAACCCAATCGCCAGCGGCATACCGGTTCGCAGAACGGAGGTGAACACGCGCTGCCGGGTGTCGGCATTCCACAAACGAACCGACTGATCGTGAAATCCGGCCGCGACCCGGTTGATATCCGCGAACAGACGGATGTCGTGAATCGCCGGTCCCGCGCTCTGCAGTTGGTAAGGCGCGTAAGGCGCATCCATCGGATACGCGTGCA
>SKZB01000126.1 GCA_007127615.1 Phycisphaerales bacterium
CGATGCTACACCCGTGGAAGCCGTCACGCCTCGGCGCAGGCTTCTGCACTGGCGCGGAAGCAAACTCCCGTTCGGCCGGTCCAGCCGGGCGTGGTGACACGCCGAGTGGCCGCGGTTCCAGACGGTCACACAAGCACCAGGAACAGAGAACAACGCTGTCTCCGCAGGGCCGCCACCCGGCAGGAATTTAGCTAAAAAACGAAACAGCTTTCTCGCCACTTTGGGAGAATTGCGGGAGAATTCCGGTCCGGGGCACTCGCATGACGGTGGAGGATGGAGCGATGAGCTTGGAGCGATGAGCGTGGAATGGGGCGGCATGGGGGTGATCAGATCTCCGGCCGGCGGCGAAACCGGCCCGAATGCCGTGCGGCATGGCGACAGCCGGAATGGGGATTGACGTCCGGTCAATGTTTGGTATGCTCCGGGCCATCGGCGGCCACGGCATGTGGGCCGATCGCACGCCATTCACGGGGGCGGCGAACGGGGCCCCGCGCGGCCGCGTCACACTGACGGGAGGATTACGACATGACGACCGCAGATCATTCGCGAGACACGAAAGCCGGCGCGAGGCGATCCACCTCACGTGCGGGCGGCAAGAGCAAGGCCGATCGCAGCGGCACGGTCAGGACCTGGGCGTTCGATTCGTCCGGAACCCGCAAGTACGCCGTGCAGATTCGAACGGCGAAGAACGGCAGCCCGTTTCTGAAATTCGTTGAAGGCGTGCCGCAGGACGACGGCACCTACCGACGCATCTCGCTCATGATCTGGCCGGAGGACTTCCCGAAGTTCTGGCAGACCATGGACGAGGTGCGCCAGTTCATGAACGAGAAGGGCTTCATAGCGCCGGCGGGGCGCAGTTGCGGCCCCGGAAAGAACAGGAAGCAACTGACTCGGAAGGGGGCGGAAGGAGGGTGATGGTGGGGTGACGGAAATCATCGGCGGGGACCATTGACGGTGCGCCGGGCCGGTGGCTGAGATTCGGGGCATGATCAGGGACTGCCCGGGACTGTCCGGGACTTCCGGGGATCTCCGGATACTTCGCAGCGCTTCGTCCCGGCTCGGGGGGATTCAGGGGCGTGAGAAGGCATGGGGCATCTCGCGCAGGGGGCGGCCTGACCGAGTTCCCGGAGTCACTCGGCAAAACGGGTGCGCTCTTCGCGCACCGTCATCGTGAGCATGCCCATCGGGCTCTCGCGCAGCGCCCGGCCGAGGATGAGCACATCATCCACGTCCAGGCGCTTCACCGCGCGACCGGTCTGTTCGAAGCTCGCGCCGGTGGCGTACGCCAGAGACCAGCGCGGTTGAAGCGCATTGATTTCCGCGTAGTCCCGCAACTGCACTTGACGGACCTGCCGCATCTGGCGGATCTGCCTCATCGATCCCATCTCCTGCCGAATCATCGCAACGGACAACGGCGCCCCCGCCCGCAGGGTCTGATCGCGCAGCACGTTCTCGACGACCTGCTCCACCACCGGGCGGACAATCTCCGGAACGCCCACATCAGACAGAGCCAGCGTAATGAGGAGGTAGTGCGCTTCGGCCGTCGGTACAGGACGGAACGCATGGACGCGCGCTACCCGCTCCGCGAGTTCCGGGTGATTCTGCAGATTCATCTGCAACATGCGGCCGAGGGCGAGGGACGCAAGCCCCGTATCCACCGACCCGTTCGGCAGATGCCACCAGATGAACATGTGTTCAACCGGCATGTCCCACGTGCCGCGAAAGTGGCCGACGGCATCCGGTTGCAAGGGACGGGCATCCGGTTCACGCCAGGAAACGGCCTCGATCGTGCCGATCTCTGACTTCAATCGTTCGATGATCGCAGCAGGGGCCACCGGTCCGACGGAAGCGATCATGACATCATCTCCGATCGGCAGGTTTTCTGAGCCGTACTCCATGAGCTGTTCCAGGTCGGACCGATGGACATCGGCCCGGGTCGCGCCGTGGTTCGCGCGGTGGCGAATGATCTGGTTCCATGCGGCCAGCGCGGCGCGGTGGGTACTGCGGCCGGCGATGAGCACCTGCTCTTCGTGCCGGATCGACCTCAGTTCCTGCTCGTGCATGGATCGTTCAAAGTCGCGCGTTCGCAGCCAGGCGGCATGTCGATCAAGCGCACGCCGCCATTCGAGATGCGGTGCGGAGGCGTCCAGCCGGAGCGAGCTTTCCCCGGTTTCGCCGTTCATGTGCAGGTTCGCATCGGGGCGCAGCGTCTTCGGATCGGTTGAGCGCAGAAGGTGACGTTCGAGCAGGTGCGACCACTGGGAACGATCCTTGCCGTCGTTGGCAAGATGAAGCGGCAGAAACGTTGAGAACGCCTGACGCTTTGCATCGGGGATGTGCACGATGACATAACGGATGCCGTTGTCGAGTTGACCCTCGGCCACGCGGGGCCAGTCATCCGCGAGCCCACGGTTGGTCGGAAAGAGAAACCCCAGAGCAATCAGCAGCACGATCCAGCGCATGGCCGTCCTCCTGTTCTTTGTGTTGCCGCCGTGACGGTTTGCCGAATGACGGTGGGCGACGTTATGGATGATACGGCGTCCGGGCCGAATCGTTGCGATGTCACCCGTGTCACCCTATCGGCTGAATTGGTGTGGCGGGTGCGTCCATCTCGGCCCCCGGCAGGGGGGCGAGCATCCGTCCGGGAATAAACCAGTTCTCCGCCCGCGCATGCCAGTCTGATTGACGAGTCAAGCGGTGAACTTCGGGCAGCGTGGCTACTTTCCGTGTCCATGCCGGGCGTGCGTGTCTACTTTCATCAGTGTTTCGCGAACCGACTCCAGCCAGTCTCGCGGCGGGAGGGC
>SKZB01000017.1 GCA_007127615.1 Phycisphaerales bacterium
ACGGAGGCACGGAGGGACGGAGGGGGTGCGAGAGGCAACCAGGGCGAGTCGTGCAACTTCGTTTCTGTCGTTGTCTGTCGGGGTTTGGGGTTGGGTCGGCGGGGTAGCCGGAGGGACGGGAGGCGCGCCGGCGAGAAAGCCCCGAAAGGGCGCCGGAGTGTCGCCCCGGTGAAGGTGCCAGGGGCACTCCGTACCCATACCATCTCCGGAAGATCCCATTTTTCTTTCGGCGAACGCGCGGGCGGGTGCGGCCGGCGCCGGACCGTCGAAGCCGGTTTATTCAACCTGGACGCGAACACCAGCGCAATCGGGGCCGCGTGAACTGCGGCGAAGGGTCATACCTGATGACAGATCAACCGCATGAACATGAGTTGATGTACCGCGATCGGGCGGAACTGTACGACCTGATTTACCACTGGAAGAACTATCAGGCCGAAGCGGCGCGCGTTCGCGAGAAGCTTGCCGCCGAAGGCATTCCCGACGGAAGCCGCGTGCTGGAAGCGGCCTGTGGCACCGGGTCGTACCTGCAGCATCTTCGTGAGTCGTACGACCTGACCGGGTTTGATCGGTCCGAGGAAATGCTTGCCATCGCGCGCGAGAAGCTGCCGGCGGGTCTCACGTTGTTTCGGGCGGACATGGCCGGCTTCACCGTCGACCGGCCGTACGATGCGCTGCTCTGTCTCTTCTCATCGATCGGCTACCTCTATCCCGAAGCCCGCCTGCGGGCCGCGGCGAAGTGCTTCGCCGATGCCGTGCGCCCGGGCGGCGTCCTGGTGATCGAGCCGTGGATCGCGCCGGAAGAGTATCGCCCCGGCTACGGTTCGATCCAGACGTACGACCGCCCGGAACTCAAGCTCTGCCGCGCATCGCTCGGTCAGCGCGACGGCGACATCGCGGTCATGGACTTTCACTGGCTCGTTCTGCGGACCGGAGCGGATGCGGTCGAGCACCTTGTCGACGTCCATCGCATGTGGCTCTGCCCGCGGGAGCTGATGCTCCGGGTGTTCCGCGAAGCGGGTTTCGAATGCCGCCTCGATCCGGAGGGCCTGATGCCGGGGCGCGGACTGATCATCGGCCGCAGACGGTAGCGCGCTTTCGGTTCATCTCTCGTTGCGCCGTTCGCCATTCAACCGTGCGGCAACCGGCGGAAACCTGCGAACACATGCGAAAACATGCGCCATCAACCGGCAATCATGCGAACGATCGCATGGCCCGATTCGAAGCGATCGCTGATCGAATACTTCCGAAGCTGCGAGATGAGATTCAGCCGCCCAAGAGTACACCGCGCGTGGATCGCGCGGCCGAGAGGATCGGCCGGCCCTGACCACGTACCGTTGTTCCGCAGCCGTACTCAGTCGGCACTACGACGGGCACGGCCCCCACTTGCCCAGCAGTTCCAACAGATCAGCAACGCCGACCGCCCCATCACCGGTCAGGTCGGCGGGGCAGCTGTGACAGGGGCCCCATGCGCCGAGCAAGATGAGAAGGTCGGTGACGCCGACGGCGTTGTCATAGTTGAGATCGCCGGCACATGATGGATTGCACTTCCCCTCATAGGCGATGCTCACACCGGCGTGCCATGTCTCACAGTCGCTTCCGTAGGTAATGCCGTCGCAGCCGCAGACCGGCATCCACACGGGTGGACAGCCCAACTCCGGCGGCTCGATCGCGCGGCACTCGCCAGTTCCATTGCAGGCGCCGACGGCCTTCTCACAGTAAAAGCCGGACGGACAGGAGTCGGCGCCGTTGCACGGCTTGAAGTCGCACTCGTCCTGATGGAGCACGCTCACCATCGCCGCGGCCGCTTCGCAGGCATTCCCGTAGGTATTGCCATCGCACGCGCAGACGGGGTCCCACTCATCGGTGCAGAACTCCGGGGGACTGGTGCACTGGCCGGTGCCGGTACACTCACCGGCGGATCTCTTGCAGTACATGCCGGGCAGGCAGTCGAGGCCACTCTCACATTGGAAGTCATCCGGGTTGCACTCGCCTTCGTACTTGATCGTCCACCCGGCGACGTGCGCTTCGCAGGCATTGCCGTACGTCACGCCATTGCATCCGCAGACGGGATCCCAGACCGGCGGGCACTTTGGCGGTGGAAGCTCGGTGCACTCGCCGACCGCGTCGCACTGCCCGGACGGCTTGATGCACCCGTAGCCGTCGGGACACTGCTGTTTGGTGAAGCAGGACTGCGCAGCAGCGCTGGTCTGAAACGCCAAAGCGAGCACCAAGCCGATGATCGCACGCCCGACCGGCGTCGTAAGAACGGTCGATTCCAGCATCTGCATTCTCCTTCCACGATCTCAGTGGGGAGCGGCCACTCCGCGGGGATCGGCTGACTGATAAGAGACTTGATTCCAAACGGGCCAGCGTCAGAGGCTTGGGGGAGTTGGGCTATGGGCAGTATGACACCCGATTCCGCCTTGGTCAAAAACGAAATGGGCCGCGCGGGCCGGATTCAGCGCAGGGCTCCCAAGGCAGATAAAACAACATTGAGGGACAATTCTCAACGCCATGCAGCGAAGCTTGAAGTCGCCCACGAACGGCGGAAACAGGGATCCGTCGTCATGGCGCTCAACGGAAAGGACTCACTGCCATGACCAATCCCCGTTGCGCCGGACCGTTCAAGCGTGATGCGGTCCGACCTTTCAAGTGCAAAGCCGCACCTTCGTTGACGATTCAACTTTGCCGTTGCCGCAGGGGCGCTCTGGTCACGGCTTCACCCGTACGACTTGGCGAGGAACGCGCCGGGATAGTACCACTCCAGGATGCGGCCGTGGCGTTCGCCGCGCTGGGCGAGGA
>SKZB01000280.1 GCA_007127615.1 Phycisphaerales bacterium
ACTCGTTCAGACCGGTAAATCCAACATCGTGCCGATCATCATGCTCGAAGGCGAGGGCGGGGTGTACTGGGATCACTGGCGCACCTATGTCGACAAGAATCTGCTCAAGAACGGATGGATCAGCGGCGAGGACCCGGGGTTGTACTTCATCGCAAAGTCGATCGAAGAAGCCGTCGAGCACGTCGTCGGGTTCTACCGCGTCTATCACTCCAGCCGCTACGTCCGCGATGCGTTCGTGATTCGTTTGAAACAGGAGCTGACCGACGAGCAGCTCAATCAACTGAGCGATGAATTCGGGTCGATCATCGGAAGCGGCCGAATCGAGAAGGTCTCCCCCTTCCGCGAAGAGTCGGACCACCTCGACCTGCCGCGCATTGCGTTTGACTACACCAAACGTGATCTCGCCGTGCTGCGGCTGATGATCGATCGGATCAACGAGTTTGCCGGTGCCGCCGCCGATGTCTCCCGCTAGGATTCAGCCCGCCTCCGGGCGGGCGTCTCCGGAGGGAGAGGCGAAAACGGCAGCGTGTTCGCACCGGTGGCGTGAGCAAATCCGTGCGAGACGGGATTGATATCAGGCGGGGGCTGGTGTCCGGCAGGGGACTGATATCAGGATCATCAGGTGAGAAGTTCCCATGCAGCGCCAACAACCCATTCATTCTGTTTTCGGCCGCCGTGGTCGACGCCCGGATCGCTTGCTTCCGGCGTACGGGCTGCCGTTTCTGTTCGTGCTGGCTGCGCTTGGCGCGGCGGGATGTGCCGCCACCCCGACCAGCACGACGCCGGGCGGGGTGCAGAATGGGGAAAGCCCCGCCACGACCGGCCGCAGTTCGTGGGCGCGTTTGATGAACCCCGAGAACGGTCTGGAAGTACGGCAGTGGGTCATCGCGGACGATTCGACCCGGATCGCCGGGGCCATGCACGCTTTCGACCGGGCGCACGAGGCGGCCTTTGGTGAAGAGATCGTGAAACGACTGCGGCGCAACGGATTTCGTATCGCGCGCGTCCCGATCGGTGACCTGGATGCGCTCGCGGAGGCCTTCGGCGGGCGCACGCTGAATGTCGACAGCTGGTTCGGCCAGGTGACCGAATGGCGCGAACTGCACAAGCGTGTCTTGAGCCGCGAGCGCCGCGCGATTGCCGTGGACGGCCGGGCCCGGACGTTTTCGCCCGGTGAAATCAGATTGCTCCTGCGCAGTTGGGTCATGCCGATGGAAGACGGTCCGACCGTGATGGTGCAACTGCTGCCCCAGCATCGCGCGCCGGGGCCGGCCAGCTACCGCGAACTGCTCAGCGGCCGTCGCCGCGGCGGGGAGTCGCTGCCCGCCCTGGCGATGGAACTGCAACTGGAACCGGGCTACGCCGTCGTATTCACCGCCGCGGCCCCGGACGAGCAGTGGAACGACCCCGCCGAAGAAGGTGCTCAGGATGAAAGCAACGATCGGTCGTCCGGTTCGTCACGGCGCGGCGCCCGGTCCGGGTCCGGTGCGGGTGTCGGGCCGGGGGGCGGGATCGGGCCGCCGGTGGAGACGCCGGCCACGGTGGGTGAGCTGCTGCTGCTCAGCGCCGGCCGTGGCGTGCCGTCGCGCGGGGTTCTGATCTTCGTCCCGCGGGTCGGCCGTGAATTGCTGCCGCCGGCGGAACTTGAATCCGCCGATGTCCGCCGGACCGCACCGAGCCGGGAGAAGGAATCAGCGTTGTGAGCACGAACGATTCCCACGAAACCCGGCCCGCGAGGGAAGTGCTGCGTACCGCACTCGCGCGTCGGCGTCGACGTCAGCGTATCGCGCCGATGTCGGTCTTTCCGACGATGTGCACCCTGGGCAATCTGATCGCGGGGTTTGCCGCGATTCATTACGCCTCCAAGCCGGTGGACTACGCCGGACCGTGGGACTGGACCGGGCTGACCTTTGCCGCGATCCTGATCTTCATTGGCATGATCTTCGACGCGTTCGACGGTTCAATCGCGCGGCTGACGAATTCCACGTCGGAGCTCGGCGCGCAGCTCGACTCGCTGGCGGATATGGTCACCTTCGGAATCGCACCGGCGTACCTGGCGACCGTCCTCATCGGGCGTTATGTCGCCGCCGAAGGGGACATCAATCTCATCGGCCCCGAAGTCGATTCGATCTTTGGTCGCCTTATGTGGGGAATCGCCGCCGCGTACGTCTGCTGCGCGGCGCTTCGACTCGCAC
Organism: Phycisphaerales bacterium; assembly: GCA_007127615.1. Taxonomy (GTDB): domain Bacteria; phylum Planctomycetota; class Phycisphaerae; order Phycisphaerales; family SM1A02; genus SKZB01. The sequence continues at coordinate 2,196 of SKZB01000280.1, forward strand.
GGTTCAATGTCGAAACGCCCGATGCGAGCGTCGAATCGCATCTCGTGTTTCGCGGGCTTCCTTCCCCCGGCGCCGCGGGGGCGGTGGCGAGCCTGATCCTGCTGCACCAGCACCTGAGCACCGCCCGCTTTGCCGAGGACGTGCCGATTGAGTTCATCCGCGGTTCCGCGCTGGCGATTCAGTTCATCGTCATTCTCTGCGCGTTCGGTATGGTTTCGTCCCTGCCGTACGTCCACGTCATCAACCGTTATGCGCGCGGGCGGCGGAGTTTCGGCTACGTGGTGCTCCTCGTCGTTCCGCTGGTGATCTTCATCTGGTCGTTCCACTACGTGCTCGCCATCGGCTTCTGCGCGTACGCCATTTCCGCACCGGCGCAACGGCTCTGGCGTCTGATTCGCCAGCGAAGCCGAAGCGCCGCTGCACCGGCCTGATCGTTCGCGGCCGCCGCGCGAACCTGGCGTCCCTCAACCTTCACTCGGCCCGGTCGCGGATCCTGCGAGCCGGTCATCGCCGGCGAAAGAACGCGAGGAAGGTGGCGCAGGATCATTCTGATGCGCAGAATCGACGGGCGCACGTCCGGAGGGTACGCTTTCGTCCATGAGCA
>SKZB01000468.1 GCA_007127615.1 Phycisphaerales bacterium
CGCGTTGGCGTATTCATGCATCGGATGCGCGGTCCGCGCCGCCGTGTGCTGAATCGACTTGCGCAGTTTTTCCGCATCTTCCCCGGAGAGCTTCTTCAGGATCGGCTCCATGCGAATCAGCTCCCGTTCCACGATCGCTTCTCGAAACCGGGCGATGGACCGATTGATGCCGGTCATCCGCGGGCAGAGCGTTTCGGCCAGGGCGGCCTCGGCGCGGGCCGGCAGGCGATGGGCGGCCCGCTCAACGCCGGCGCGCTGCGCCTCAATTCGCGCGCTGGATGCTTCGACGAGACCGGCCATGGTCTCGTCCGCGCGTTCCAGATTCCGCGGCGAGCCGAGATCAATCGTGAAGAGATCGGGCCGCGACTTCGGAAGCGGAATCGGCTCGTTCCCGGCGAGGGCGGAAATGAGGATCGCGTCATCCTCCAGTGCGGCCAGGGCGTGCTCGATCGAACACGTGGCCGGGCTCTCCGGCCGCAGGGAGCGCGTCGCCCAGCGCACCGGCGTCAGACCGCGGGAGGCAAGGGAGGTTGCAATCCCCCGGCCGAGCTCCCCCGAACCCAGCAGGGTGATGGGCCGACCCGTATTTTCGTTGAATTGATCCGAGATAAAGTCTGCCACGAGGTCGGAGAGCTCCAGAATGGGCGTCTCGCGCTCCACGCGCTCGCGCAGTCGATCGCCGGCCGACCCGGCCCGGCGGACCAGCGCGGACAGAATCGCCCCGGCCTCTCCCGAGCGGCGGGCCCGGCGCAGTTGGGTTGTCAGTTGCCGGGCGATACTCCGCTCACCGGGGATGGCGCTGAGCACACCCGCGGCAATCTGAAACAGCCGCAATGCTGCGTCGGGGCCGGTGCACGACCGCTTCAGACCGGATCCAAGCGAATTCTCGCGCGCGACGGCGAACAGTTCGTAGCGCTCGCACGTGATCAGTGGAAGCAGCTCCTTCAGATTCGGATTCCGGCGGAGCTCGGCGGTGGATTCGCGCAGCGCATCTTCACTTCCGAAGCGGATGTTGACGAGCTTCGGGGGCGTTTCTGCGATTGAGCGCTTCACGCACGCACCTCCTGAATCGTCTCCGGATGGTCCGCCCGGTCGCGCAGCCCGACGACGCCGCCGATGACCGTGAGTACGGGCGAAGCAAGCTCCGCTTCCGAGACGTCCGATGCGAGATCCTTCAGGGTGGAGCTGACCATCCGTTCACGATCCGTCCCGCCGCTGCTGATACTCATGGCGGGGGTCTCGGGATCGCGTCCGAGTTCGATCAATCGCGCGGTGATCGCGTTCAATTGCGAAAGGCCCATATAGATGCAGATGGTGTCCACGAGCGCAACCTGATCGATCTGCGGTTCTTCACCCGGTGTATTCTCCGGGTGATCCCAGTCACTGACCGCGGTGACGAAGGCGACCGCGCGCGAAACGCCGCGGTGGGTGACCGGCACGCCGAGCGCGCCGGGCACGCCGATGCCGGCGGTTACGCCCGGCACAACTTCACAGGGAATGCCGTTTTCAATCGCCGCGAGCAACTCTTCGCCCCCCCGGCCGAAGACGAACGGATCACCGCCCTTGAGGCGCACCACGTGGCGGCCCCGCCGGGCGTGTTCGAGCAGAAGTGCGTTGATCCACGGCTGGCTCGGTTTCGGCCGGCCGGGAAACTTGCCGACGTCGATCCACTCCGCGTTCGGGGCTTCGTCGCGCAGGGTCTGCGGCGCGAGCCGGTCGTAAAGGACGACCTCCGCTTCGCGCAGTCGGCGCAGCCCCTTCAGCGTGATCAGCTCCGGATCGCCCGGACCCGCGCCGATCAGCGTGATGCGGCCGCCGGATGGTGCTTCGGCGCGATTCATCCCGCGTTTCTCCGATCCGCCTGGTTCGCCCGCGCGAGGGCATGCTCGGCGCAATTAAGAATGAGGTGCACCGTGCGCGGGTGTTCCCCGACGGCATCGGCGAAGAAAACCGGACGTTTTCCGATCGTTGCGGTCCGGGTTCCGGGGGCCACGCCGAGGTCCGAGGGAATGTCATCGGCGCCGTGCCCGCCGGAGGCGATCAGGTACGGCACGAGAATGACGGGCTCGGAGCCGGGGATTTCGGCAAAGGCGTCCGCCACCGTCGGGTCCTGCTCGAGGAAACCCGCGTTCACGCTGCGGAAGACTTGGCGCTGCCGAATCGAATCGGCGTGGCGGTACGTGGTCGCGCCGCTGCGCACCGGATCCCGCGGCGTGCCGTGACCGATCAGCAGCAGATGGGTATCGCCTACTTCCACGCCGGCATCGGCGGCGGTGAGCACGGCCTGCTCGACGACCAGATCGGCCATCGCATCGAGTTCACCGATCGGCGCCGCCACCCGCAGATTTCGGTTCGCCGGGGGGTGATCAACTTTCAACTCACGCGGCAGCACGACGTTCGTGTAGTAGCCGCTCGCGGTCATGACCGGCACGAGCAGCAGATCGCGGGCCGGCGTCAGATCGTAGAGATCCGAAAAATGCGGCGGCTGTTTCCAGTAGACGCTCAGGACTTCTCGATAGAGGTGCATGGCGCGGATCACCTCGGCGTGACGTTCGACCGGCGCCGCGCAGCGCGGGTCGTCCGTCGCGCCGTGGGCGGCCAGAACCAGGGTGATGTCATTCGGGGTCATCGGCATGGTGGTTATCCCATCGGCTCGCCGCGCAGTGTGGGGTTGTAAATCTCCTTCGAGCCGCGAAGCAGGGTCCGCGGCTCATCCTTCCGGCCGAGGGCGTGCTGCCACCAGTCGCCGAACCCTTCATCGACCTCGCGTTCCTCGACGTACTGTTCAAGCACGGGCC
>SKZB01000215.1 GCA_007127615.1 Phycisphaerales bacterium
CCTGGCGTACCTGCGGGATCTGTGCATTCTTGATTCACCGCCCGAACCGGCATTCGATGAAATCGTGGGGCTGGTCCGAGAACTCTTCGATGTTCCGGTCGTCCTGATCAGTCTGATCGATGAGGATCGCCAGTGGTTCAAGTCATCGGTCGGCCTTGACGTCGGGGAGACCGATCGACGGCTGGCGATCTGCGGTTACACCATCCTGTCCGATGAGCCCCTGGTGGTGAATGACACGGCGCTGGATGAGCGGTTTGGTGACAACGAGCTTGTGCAGTCATCGGGGATCCGCTTTTATGCCGGCGTGCCGCTGGTGATGTCAGGCGGTCACCGAGTCGGCTCACTCTGCGCGATTGATGACAAGCCGCGGCAGATCAGTGAAAATCAGATTCGGAGTCTTCAGCGGCTGGCGTCCGTCACTTGCAGTCTCATCGAGTCCCGGCTCGCAAACCACCAGTACGAGCAATCACAGTTGGAACTGCGTGCCAACCGTGCGCAGCTCAAAAAGCTCGCGTTGGTTGCGGAAAGAACCAGCAATGCGGCGATCATCACCGACGCCGCCGGTCAGATTGAGTGGGTCAATGAGGGCTTCACACGAATCACCGGCTACGAACCTCAGGAAGTCATCGGCCGGAAACCCGGTTCCTTTCTCCAGGGACCAGGGACGGATCCGAAGGCCGTGCGACACATGCGAGAAGCGATCGCGCGCGGTGAGGCGTTTGATGTCGAAGTGCTCAACTACGGCAAGGACGGCCGTGAGTACTGGTTGAGCATCAGTGCGCAGCCGATTCGCGACGACCACGGAGCGGTCACGAACTTCATTGCCATTGAAAGTGATATTACGGATCGCAAGAACGACGAAGCCGAACTCGCACGGAGCCGCGAGCGCTTTGAGCTGGTCAGCCTCGCCACCAAGGATGTCATCTGGGACTTGAACCTGGAAACCGGAGAGTCGTGGTGGAGTGAGAATCTGCGTGAGAGTTTCGGCTACGAGCCGAAAGAGACATTCGGCGACGTTGAATGGTGCAAAAACAGAATCCATCCCGAAGATCGCGAGCGCGTGACCCGCACCCTGAATCAGGCGCTGGAGTCCGGTCAGCGACACTGGAGTGATGAATATCGATTTCTCCGGGCGGACGGCACCTACGCCAACCTGTTTGCGCGCGCCTCAATTATTCGGAATCAGAACGAGGAGCCGATCCGAGTCGTCGGCGCGATGGTCGATCTGACCGAGCCCAAGCGAGCGATGGAAAAAATTGCGTTCCAGAAGACGCTGCTGGAGTGCCAGAGCGAAGCATCGCTCGACGGAATCCTGGTGGTCAACAACGACCGACGTGTCATCAGCTACAACCGACGCTTCGTGGAAATGTGGAATATCAGTACCGATGCGTTGCGCACGAAGAACGATGAAGTCCTTCTCAAGTCCGTCCTCGATCAGGTTGCCGATCCCGAGGAATTCGTTCGACGCGCCGACGAGATCTACCTGCAGCCCGAGGCGAACGTCAAGGACGAAATCGAACTCAGGGACGGCCGTATCTTCGATCGGTACGCCTCACCCGTGAAGTCCGATGACGGCACTCGCTACGGCCGAGTCTGGTTCTTTCGTGATATCACGGAGGTAAAGCGTTACGCCGAGCAACTCGAGTTGCAGAAGCTCGTGGTGGAAAACTCGAACACGGTGCTCTTTCGATGGAAAGCCGCGGTCGGCTGGCCGGTGGAGCTGGTGTCTCAGAACATCCGCCAGTTCGGCTACGAGGCCGACGAGTTTCTGCGCCATGAGATTCGATACGATGAAATCATTCATCCCCATGACCTGGAACGTGTGGCCGGCGAGGTCATGCATCACAGCGAAGTCGGCGACCATGCATTCGATCAGGAATACCGGATTCGGTGTCGCGACGGTTCCATACGCTGGGTCTTCGATCGCACCATGATTGAACGTGATGCATCGGGTCATGTGACGCATTATCAAGGCACCGTGATCGACATCACTGAGCGCAAGCGTGCGGAAGAACGATTGCGATGTTCACAGCGATTCCTTCAATCCACACTGGATGCCTTGAGCGCCCACATCGCCATCATCGATCGGACGGGAACCATCACCGAGGTCAATCGGGCGTGGCGCGATTTTGCCGATCAAAACGGATTGGATCTCGATGGTTACGGCGTCGGCCAGAACTATCTCGAAGCGTGGACCGGTGATGGGCCATGTTCCGCCGAAGCCCTTGAAGCGGCCAACGGAGCGCGCCGGGTTCTGATCGGCGAACAGGACGCGTTTCAGATTGAGTATCCGTGTCACAGCCCGAGCGAGGATCGATGGTTCCTGGCGCGGGCCACGCGCTTTGCCACGGAAGGCGCGGTGTACGCGGTATTGGCGCACGAGAACATCACCCAGATCAAGAAAGCCGAACGCGCTCTGCATCAGGCGAAGGAAGCCGCCGAGGCCGCAAACCGCGCTAAAAGTGAATTCCTTGCCAACATGAGCCACGAGATTCGCACGCCCATGGCCTCCATCCTCGGTTTCGCCGAGATGCTCCTGGATGGGCAGACCTCTGACGACGACCGGATCGAATATGTCTCCACCATTCGCCGGAACGCGGAGCATCTGCTGGCGGTGATCAATGACATTCTTGATATCTCGAAGATTGAGTCGGGTCAGATGACCGTCGAGCGGGTGGCGTGTTCGCCGACGGATCTGGTGTCGGAAGTCCTCTCGCTGCTCAACGTGCGGGCCAAGGAAAAGGAAATCGCTCTCGAGGTCGAGTGCGCTTCGCCCGTTCCGTCCACGATCCATTCGGATCCGACGCGGTTGCGACAGATTCTCATGAACCTGATCGGCAACGCGATCAAGTTCACCGACGAAGGTTCGGTTCGCATCGTGCTCAGCAGTGAGACTTCAGATGATGATCACCTGGTTCTGCAGATCGACATCATTGACACCGGGATTGGTCTCAGCCGGGAGCAGATTCACAAACTGTTTCGTCCCTTTACGCAGGCGGATACCTCAACACGCCGCCGCTTTGGCGGCACCGGACTCGGCCTGGCGATCTCCAAGCGACTGGCGGAGATTCTGGACGGCACCATTGAGGTCGAGAGCACGGTCGGCGAGGGAAGCTGCTTTTCGGTTCGGATCAACCTGGACGGGGACGATGTCGGGCCGATGGTCGATTCGTTTGTCGTCAAGGAAATGTCTTCAGAGAAGAATTCGCATGCCTCACCGGCGCCGCCAGTCCACGTCACGCCGGGTCTGCGCGTCCTTCTGGCGGAAGACGGACAGGACAATCAGCGTCTGATCGGTCAGTTTCTGAAGATGCTCGGCGCGATTCCCACCATCGCGGAGAACGGACATCGTGCCTGCGAATTGGCGCTGAGAGCGCAGGAAAGCGGCCGCCCGTACGATTTGATCCTCATGGACATGCAGATGCCGGTTCTGGACGGCTACAGCGCGACGCGACAACTGCGTCAGTCCGGATACGCCGGAAAGATCCTCGCGCTGACCGCGCATGCCATGCAGGGTGATCGAGAGAAATGTATTCGCGCCGGGTGTGATGACTACCTGACCAAACCGATTACTCGAGAGCGGTTGGCCAGGGCCATGGCGACCTGGGCTTGCGCTCGATCACTTGCGGAAGGTGAATAGGAGGGGACGCTCGTCGTGGATCGCCGTCAGTCTGCCCGTCCAATTGCTCGAAGTTGGCCGTCCACTTCAGCGTGGCGGGTGTGGCCGATCGTTCTCGTCATCACGGCGATCTTTGGCGTGCTGGCGTTGGGATCGGGCGGCTTCGACCGCTGGCTCGGACTCGCGCCGTGCTGCGATCTTGAGGGATGCGAGGGCCTCCCGCCGGAAGAAATGGGGCCGGTCCGCCAGGGACTGGCGGCGGTGGCCTCGTCCGTTTCGTTCCGGGATTGGGACTTCTTCACCAACTACGGCGCGTACTACCCGCACACGCACTGTATTCGCTCCGAAGAAGGGCAGACCGACTGGATCTGGGTGGGCATCCTGATCGCGGTGAACCTCGCGGTGATCTTCGGGTACCTGCGGATCTTTCTCTTCTGGCGGCGAAGCTATCTGGCCGAAGAGGTCAAGGACCGCAACACGAAGCTGATGGACATGGCGTACATCTTTCTCTGGTGCGCCGTCTGCGGTTACCTGATGTTCATCGTCACATTCTTCTGGCCGGCGTATCGCCTGCTGGCGGTGCTGATGTTCATTCTGACGATCTTCACCTGGCGATTCAACTCGAATCTCGGCGAGTTGCGGGTTTCACTATCCGCGAAACGATTGAAACGTGAGCTTGAGGAGTCGCTCCTTGCCCGTAACGAAGAACTCGAGTGTGAGGTGGCCGCACGTACCGCGGAACTGGACGTCGCGCGCCGGGAAGCGGAGCAGGCCAACCGGGCCAAGAGTGAATTCCTGGCCAACATGAGCCACGAGATTCGGACTCCGATGACCGCCATCATCGGGTATGCGGATCTGCTGCTGACCGATGCCGGCGAGACGCCGCGGTGCATCGGCCATGCGAAGACCATTCGCCGGAACGGCGATCATCTGATGGCAATCGTCAACGACATTCTTGATCTCTCACGAATCGAGGCCGGCCGCGTTCGTCTGGAATCCGTCGAGTGCTCGATTGTGGAAATCGTTCGGGACGTCTTCAAGTTGCTCGCGCCGATCGCGAAGCAGAAACGGGTCGACCTGCGCTGCGGCTACCGCAACCCGATCCCCGAAAGTTTTCGGTCGGATCCGGTGCGGATTCGGCAGATTCTGATGAATCTCATCGGCAATGCGATCAAGTTTACCGACCACGGCACGGTCACCTGTACGGTCGATTGCGCCGGTTCGCCGGGTGACCGAGTTCGGACCTTGTCGATTGCGGTTGAGGACACCGGGGTCGGCATATCGCCGACCGCACTCGAGGGTCTTTTCGAACCGTTCCGGCAGGCCGACAGCTCAACGACAAGGCGGTTCGGCGGAACGGGGTTGGGCCTTGCGATTTCGCGTCGTCTGGCGCGCATGCTCGAGGGTGATATTGCGGTTGAAAGCGAGCCCGGTCGAGGTTCCCGTTTCACGCTGAAGATTCCTGTGGAAACGTTGGATGGAGCCGTGGAAACGCTTCCCGAAGATCTTCGGGCGGAACTCATCTCCGAAACGCCGGAATCCGGCCGATCCGCGGAGCCGGTCGCCGACGCCCTCTCCGGTTGCCGGCTCCTGCTCGCAGAAGATGGCCCGGACAACCAGCGATTGATCAAGCGGTTGCTGGAGATGGCGGACGCCACGGTTGATCTGGTCGGAAACGGCAAAGAGGCGTGTGAGGCGGCCAATGAAGCGGGCCGGTCGGGACGAGCATTCGATGTCATTCTGATGGACATGCAGATGCCGGTCATGGACGGATACGCCGCCACCCGGGCGCTGCGGCGATCAGGGTATACCGGCGCGATCATCGCTCTGACCGCAAACGCCATGAAGGGCGATGAAGATCGGTGCCGGGCGGCGGGTTGTGATGACTACCTCACGAAGCCCGTGGATCGCAATCGATTGATTTCCGTCGTGCGGGACGCAGCGGTGCGCGGAAGACGGGATCAAGCCGGCGGCAACTCAACGGACCAGGCCGCCTGATGACTGATCGCCGGGGCTTCAGTACCCGAAGAGATTGGTCTCGGCGAACATGCCTTTCTCTTCGAAATAGCTGAGCGCTTCGTCCACGGTCTTGAAGATCTTCGTCGCCGTTTCGGTAATGAACGGGCTGGGATGCTTCTTCGGCTTCCAGACGACGTAGACCTCCTTGGTGTGCTCCCAGGCGTGCTGAAGTTCGCGCTCCACGCCGCTGGAGAGTCCGGGCGTGCCGCCGGGCAGTTCCGGCACGAGCGAACAGATCATGTCCGCCTGGTCGATCAGCTTGAAGTCGCGCATGTAAATCTGACCGTCAATGTCGCCGGCAATGTCGAGCACCTCGCGCACGGAGACGCGCATCGGTTCGTTGCCCGACTTTTTCCCGCCGAAGGAATGCGGTTCGACTTCGATCCAATCCTTGGCTTCCCGCGAGGCCTGAATCGCGCGTTCGAGCAGCAGCTTTTCATCGACATCGCCCGGATCAAAGGCGATGAAGTGTTTCGCCAGCTCCGCCCGAAAGTGATCGATCTCCGCCAGCACATCCGGCATGTCGACGACATGACTCATGGGAAAACTGGGGTAGACCTTTTTCATCTCCGGTCGGGTAATCATCCGCCAACAGGTCTCAACCGTGTCGGACTGCCGGCCCCGGCTGAGAATGTAGAAGGCGTTCTGGCATTCCAGCGCCTGCGCGAGCAGTTCCGTGGCGAGAATTTCTTCCTCGCGCCACACCATGCAGTCTTTCAACGTGGCATCGATTTCGTGCTCCGCGTGCAGTCGGTGGTGGACCATCTCGATATTGTCCACCAGGCAGATCAGCATGTCCGGCTTGAGTTTCCGCATCAGGTCGAAATCAAACGCCGGGAACAGACCGTGCCGCCACCGGAAGGTGGCGTGGGTGTTGACCATGATATTGGGATGTTCTTCCGGCGGGCTGGTCTCGGCGATGATGTCCCGGAAAGCCGCGCGGCGAAGGGTGGACAATCGACTGAGCGGCAGATCGAGAATCCGCCCCGGGCGCACATCGGGAGCTTCGCGATACATGAGATCGCCGAGGTGAAAGACCTCGATGTTCCCGCCGCGCTCCCCCGCCAGCTTCCGGACTGAATCGAGGTACGGCTTTTTGTCCATTCCGATCTGGCCCGTCACAACGGCTCGCATGGTTCTGCTCCAAAGCTCCCGGTCACTCTGATCGAGGTGACTTGGGTAAAGACCGGCGAAGTATACGAACAAACCGGCAAAGCGAAGCGCCTACAATACTGCGGATTGTGTAAGGATTGAAGTCGTGCGAACGACTCGTTCAGCGTTTTTTCGATTCAACCACACGGTATTGAGCCATGACCGACCAGAACAACAAGATCATTGATCTCCTCATCAAGAGCTACAACTCTGAAATCGAAACCGTCATGAACTACCTGGCCAATTCGGTCAATCTCGAGGGGGTTCGGGCGGAACACATCAAGGAATCGCTCTCCGCCGATATCACCGAGGAACTCGGGCACGCGCAGAAGCTCGCCAGACGCATTCACACCCTCGGCGGCATCGTGCCTGCGTCACAGAGTCTGGCGTGGAAGCAGAACGATCTGCAGGAAAGGGCCGAGACGACCGATGTGGTCAGCGTCATCCGGGGGGTGATCAAGGCGGAAGAAGACGCCATCGCCGGCTACAACGAAATCATTCGCGAAACCGATGGCAAGGACTTCGTGACGCAGGATCTCGCGATCGAATTGCTCTCGGATGAAGAGGACCACCGCCGCGAGTTTCTCGGCTTCCTCAAGGAGTACGATCAGAAAGCCGGTTCATGATCCTGAACCGGGCGCGGCCGGCTCCTGAGCCGGCTCGCCCTCTTCATCTTCTTCATCCTGATCGCCCGCGATTCTCTTCGCCTCCGCCGCGGAAATCTCCTTGACGCGCTTCATCACGACCGGCGTGCGCGGGACATCGGGGTGTCCCCGCATCGTTTGCGTGGGCACCTCGCGAATCTCATCGACCACCTCCATGCCGTGAATCACCCGGCCGAAGACGGCATACGCAGCGTTGCCCGACATCGGCCGATCAAGCTGCGGGTTATCCGTGACGTTGATGTAGAATTGGCTGGTGGCGGAGTCCGGGTCGCTCGTGCGCGCCATGGCCAGCGTCCCGCGCTCGTTCTTCAGTCCGTTGCGCCACTCGTTGACAATCGGCGCACGCGTCGGTTTCTGCTGCATGTCCTCGGTGAACCCGCCGCCCTGAATCATGAAGTGCGAGATCACGCGGTGGAAGATCGTGTCGTTGTAGAAATCGTCGTTGGCGTACTGCAGGAAGTTCTCGACGGTAATCGGCGCCTTCTCGCGGTTGAGCTCAGCGATCATGACGCCATGGTTCGTCTCGATCTTGACGTACGCCGGCGCGGCGTCGTTCTTCGCTGCCTCGCCGCTTTCGGATTCGTCATCGGCACCGACGCTTCCGATCAAAGCGAACCAGAGCGTCACCAGCACGAAGAGACGCGCTGAGAGATTGAACAATCCGCGGGTGGAATCGGTCGCCGACATGGTGCAGTCCTGTCTGGAAAGTGAACAGAAGAGGGGGTTTCGATAGAACAGAATATCCGCTTGTCAAACCCGGCAATCAGGAAAGATAGTAGCTTCAAGGACCGGGCGAATCCGGCATCCGGTCGAAAAGTCCCTGCTGACCGTCCCGTGATGGCCTGCGAAACTGATCGGTGGAAAGTTTCGGCATCGGTTGGTCGAGCCCGAGTTTTCGGCACCACAATCGGAACATGTCCCGAATCGCCTCGGCGTGTCGCCCGCTGCCGCGCATCCGCTGCGAGTAGTCCGCATCGTAGAGATCCCCGCCGCGCGACTGGCGAATGAGCGATTCGACCCGCGCCGCCCGGTCGGGGAAGTGCTGGTGCAGCCATTCCAGGAACAACGCCTTGATCTGGTGCGGCAGTCGGAGCAGGACCCAGCCCGCATGTTGTGCGCCATGGTCCTTTGCCGCCTTGAGCAGATCCGGCAGTTCACGGTCGTTCAAGCCCGGTATGATCGGCGCCGTCATCACCGAGACCGGCACGCCCGCTGCCGCCAGCTGCTCGATCGCCTTCAGCCGTTCACGCGGCGCGCTGGTGCGCGGCTCCATGACCCGCGAGAGCTTCGGATCAAGCGTCGTGACACTCAACGCGACATGAATCGCCCGGTGCCGGGCGAGTTCCGTCAGAAGGTCCAGATCACGCAACACAAGGCGATTCTTGGTCACGATGCTGGTCGGTTGCCCGCATGCCGCCATGATTTCCAGACACTGACGCGTCAGGCGCAACTTCTCTTCGAGGGGTTGATAACAGTCGGTGACGCCCGACATGACGATGGGCTCACCGGCCCAGCTTCGTTTGGCCAGCTCTCGTTTGAGCATTTCGGCGGCATCGAGCTTCGCCATGATCTTCGACTCAAAATCGAGCCCGCAGCTCATGCCGAGATACTCATGCCCCGGCCGCGCGTAGCAGTAGATGCAGCCGTGCTCACATCCACGGTAGGGATTGATCGTCCAGCGGAAGGGGATGTCCGGACTGTCCGCCACCCGGTTGATGATCGTGCGCGAGTGATCGTGAAAGACCCGGGTGGCGATCTGCCGGCCGTCAGGATGTTCCTGCCGTTGTTCGTCCAGATATTCACCCAGGACGTGCAGGCGCACCGGTTCGAACCGGTTGCCGGGGTTGAGCGTTGAACTGCCCCGTCCCCGGGCGACCGCCGTCGTCCGGTCCCGGTACGATGCTTCGGGTTCACCGGGATGGTAGGGGTTCACACCTGACATATCCCGACTATACTCGTGTTCGGTTGGCCGGGCCAGCGGCTCGTGGAAAAGACGTAAGGAGATGTACCCATGATGGATCGTGCGAACGGAACTCAAGGCCGCCGCGGCTGGCGCCTGGCGCTTCTGCCCCTGGGTGTGCTGTTGGCGACCGGCCCGGCGGGGTGCGGCGAAGCCGAGCGCTCCGGCGATTCGGCCGGTGAATCATTGCCGGCGGTGAACGATCATGCCGAATCGTCACGCGAGATTCTGAGTCTCTTTCCACCGATCGACTTTGATCCGCCCATGCTCGACTTCGGCAACGTTCAACTCAACGACCCCCAAACGCGCATCGTCCGGGTCACCAACGTGGGTGAACAGTCCGTCCTCATTCTCCGCGCCACCTCCAACTGCGGCTGCACCACGCCGGACGTGAGCGATCAGGAGATTGCCGCGGGTGAGACGTTTGACCTGCCCGTGGATTTCGATGCGGAGGGCAGGACCGGTCATCGCTCCGCGACCGTGACGCTGCACGTGGATGGTTACGAGCGGCCCGTCACTTTCAATGTTCGTGCCCACGTCGAGCCGAATTGATCCACGCGCCTGCGGTACGGACGGCGCCATGTCGTCAGTACCAGGAATGAGAAAAGCCCACGTTCTGTTGAACGTGGGCTTTCGCGTGTTTGTTGAGTTGTCGCGGGATCGATTCGAAGAACCTGCTTGACCGAGCCGGGCGGGTGCTTACGCTTCCGCCGCCATCTTCTCCGCCTTCGCGCGGGCGTCGTCCAGGGTGCCGACGTACATGAACGCGCTTTCCGGCAGATCATCACCTTCACCGTCGCACAATCGATCGAACGAGTCGATTGTTTCTTCCAGCGGCGTGGTCACGCCCGGGAAACCGGTGAAGACTTCTGCGACGTAGAACGGCTGGGAAAGGAAGCGCTCGATCTTTCGGGCGCGGGCCACCGTCAGCTTGTCGTCTTCGGCCAGTTCGTCCACGCCGAGAATCGCGATGATGTCCTGAAGGTCCTTGTACCGCTGCAGGATCGACTGCACTTTCCGCGCCACGCCGTAGTGGCGCTCGCCCAACACGCCCGGGTCGAGAATACGCGAGGTCGAACCCAGCGGGTCGACCGCGGGGAAGATGCCCTTTTCCGCGATCGAGCGTTCGAGCACGACGAACGCATCGAGGTGGGCGAACGTCGTCGCCGGTGCGGGGTCGGTCAGGTCGTCCGCCGGCACGTAGATCGCCTGCACCGAGGTGATCGCGCCCTTGCTCGTCGAGGTGATGCGTTCCTGAAGTTCA
>SKZB01000210.1 GCA_007127615.1 Phycisphaerales bacterium
CTGCATGTCTTCGCCAAGAAGCGCGGCGCGATGGTCGGGAACATCACGCTGATCGATTCCGGCGATGAAATTGACTGCCGGCGCATGGGCTCGGGCGGCTATGCGATCCCCTCGATCACCGAGCCGAACGTCCTTCAGTTCAAGAAGTGCGAAGCGGATTTCGTGCTGCACGTTGAAAAGGACACCGTCTGGCAGCGCTTCAACGAGGACAAGTTCTGGCAGAAGCACAACTGCATCCTGACGGAAGGATCCGGTCAGCCGCCGCGCGGCGTGCGGCGATTACTCGCGCGATTGAACCGCGAGCTCGGCCTGCCGGTCTACTGTCTGCTCGATTGCGACCCGTGGGGGCATTACATCTATTCGGTGATCAAGCAGGGCTCGATCTCGCTCGCGTTCGAGAGTCAGCGCATGGCGGTACCGGATGCGAAGTTCATCGGCATCCGCGCGATGGATTACGAACGGTGCGAGTTGTCCGACGATGTCAAGATCGAATTGAACGAGCGGGATATCACCCGGGCCAAACAGATCATGAACTATCCGTGGTTTATCGACAAGAAGCCGTGGCAGAAGGAAATCAAGCGCATGCTCAGCAACGGCTTCAAGATGGAAGTGGAATCCCTGATCACGAAGGACATCTCCTATGTGACGGAAACCTATGTCCCGGAGAGGCTTACGCAAATGGACCTTCTGGACTGATTTTCTTTTCTTGAAGACAGGTCACGACCCGAATGAACGGTAGAATATGCACCGGTGTGGGCGGTGGGACAAGCTGGCCGCCTCGACCCGGGCCCGACTTCTTCGCCGCGCGGAAACCTTCACGGGTTGGGCGGCGTACAGTGAAGGGTATTCGGGCAACTTGTGAGGGCTTACCCTGAGGCGAGGATCATGGCAGTGACAACATCTCCCCGGTGGACACCAACATCTGAGTCCGGCACGCGACCGGCCCGAGCGAGCGATCCACAACCGCGCAAGATTCTGATCGCGGACGATGAACATCTGGTCGCCAGCGGACTTGCGGCCAATCTCAAACAGTTGGGCTACACCGTCGTCGGCCCCGTGGGTGACGGGCATGAAGCGATCGACCTCTGCGAACGGGAACAGCCCGACCTGGCGCTGCTCGACATTCGGATGTCCAAATGCGACGGCCTCTCGGCCGCGGAGACTATTTTCGGCAAACACGGCGTCCCCGTCGTCATGTTCTCCGCCTACTCCGATCAGGAATACGTCGAGGCGGGCAACAAGGTCGGCGTCTTTGGCTATATGCTCAAGCCGGTCACGCAGGATCAGCTCCGCGTGGCGGTGTCCGTCGCCTGGGGACGCTTTCTGGACCACCTTTCCCAGAACAATGAGATTCACTCGCTGAAGGATCGACTCGAGCAGCGCAAGCTCATCGAACAGGCGAAGTGGATCATTGTGAAACGCAAGAATGTGACCGAACCCGAGGCGATGAAGATGCTCCAGATGCAGGCGCGGAACAATCGCCGCACGCTCATCGACGTCGCACGCTCGCTGCTGGAAAACGAAAATCTGCTCGCCGACTGACCCGGTGTTGCCGCTCCCACCGTCCGTGTGACAACCCCGACGGTCGGTCGGCCGCCGCTCAGCCGGTCTTCATCCGGCGCAACTGCCGCCGCATGACCATATCCAGCAGCCGCGGCGAAAAGGTCGCCATCGCCGCGAAGGTGCGCGTCAGCATGCTCGTCCAGACCTCGGGTTTCGGCCGGCGCAGACACTTCACCACCGCTGCGGCGACGTGCTCGGGTTTCTGAATCAGCCACTTCGGCACGTGATCGAGCACATCGCTATCGTTCCCCTTGCCGCTCCGGCGCGCGGACTGCTCGAAGAACTCCGTCGCGGTGGTCACCGGATGCACGCTGGAGACTTCGATTCCGTCCGCAGCGAGTTCAGCACGCATGGAAAGACACAGGTGATTCTGCGCGGCCTTCGTGGCGGAGTACACGCCGTGCCAGGGCATCGTGAACTTGGCGAGACAGCTCGAACACATCAACAGGTGCCCCGGCTTTGAATCTTCGACCAGTCGCCGCGCCGCCAGATGAACGAGCTCGAATGAAGCGAAAAAATTCACCTCAAACATCGCGCGCACCTGATCAAGATCGGTCTTGAGAACCGGCAACTCCGAGCCGTACCCGGCGTTGGAGAACACCGCGTAGAGCCCGCCGAGTTCGTCCTCCGCCGCGTTGAGCAGGCGTTCGGAGATCCCTTCATCCGTGACGTCACCGACGACGAGCGCGGCCTTCACGCCGTGTCGTTCGACCTGATCCGCGACCTTCCGCAGTTTCTCTTCGCGCCGCGCATTGAGCACGACGGGCATACCGGCTTTCGCGCACGCGATCGCCGTGGCGGCGCCGATCCCGGAACTCGCCCCGGTCACGATGATCGATTTTCCGTGGAGATCACGCGACATGCGGGCGAGTGTAGCCGGACGGCGGCGACTTGTCCTGAATCACGGTCCGGGCGCGGAACGACCGGTGAGAAGAACGACGCCGAGAAGAATCAGCGTGATTCCGATTATTTTTTTTACGTTCATCGGTTCGCCCAGGGCGAGCCAGCCCAGCAGCACGCCCGTCGCCGGCGCCAGCGCGAAGGCGATCGGCTTGATACGCGAGACTTCGCCGAGGTTGAGGGCGGCGTAGAAACAGATCATGCCGCCCGCGCCGGCGACCAGGCCGGAGCCAAGGATCAGCTTCAGCCACGTCAGGCCGTCGGCGTGCACCCAGTCGCGGGGCTCCCGCGCGAGATGATGCGTCAACCACCAGTA
>SKZB01000476.1 GCA_007127615.1 Phycisphaerales bacterium
ACCCACGCCTCGATCCCGGCACCGGCGACCACGCCGCCGAGCTGAAACTCGATTGAGCCCGCGACCGATTCCAGCCAGACGATGCCGGCCAGAAAGAGCGCGCCGCCGGAGAGCGTGTACAGAAGATAGTTCCGGCCCGCGCGAAGCGACGCGCGGGTGCCGCGGTGGACGACGAGCGGATAGGTCGCCAGCGTGAGCATCTCGTAGAAGATGAAGAACGTGAACAGGTTGCCCGCCAGGGCGACGCCCATCGTCGCGGTGACACAGAGACTGAAAAAACCGAAGAAGCGGCTGCGGTGGGGTGAGTTTTCCAGGTAGCCGATCGCGTACACGGTCGTGATCAGCCACAGCACGGCCGAGAGGGAAACGAACATCAGCGAGATCAGGTCGACCCGCAGGAGAATTTCGAACTCCGCGATCACGGTGAAACGGGTTTCGAAATGGATCCCGGCAAAGATCGTGCCCCAGAAAATGATCGCCGTCAGGATCAGTTTGATGACCGCGCCGAGCATGTTCAGGATCGTTCGCAGCACCGTCTGGTCTTCGCGCAGGAAGAAGATGAAGATGCCCGTGAAGAACGAGCTGAACAGCGTAAGCAGCGGAATCCAGAACGCAGCGGTCATGGTCCGTTGCTCCCGGCCGGCGCCATCAGAAACGGCGCGCCGGCTTCGAGCAGCGCAAACGCTTCGACCGCGCGGAATCCGATCGCCACGGACAGAATGGCGAGGGTCAGGGCGACATATTCGAGGCGGCGGGCCGGGCGCGCGGGGAGGGATTGAAAGTGCGGCGGATGGGCCGGCAGAAAGGCGTAGCGCAACACGAGGAAGACGTACACCGCCGTCAGCAGGCCGCCCGCGAGCAGCACCACCGCCCACCACCACTGTCCGCTTTCGATGGCGGCGTTGACCATGAACCACTTGGCCACGAACCCGCCGCTGGGGGGCAGACCCATCAGACTGACGCCCGCGAGTCCGAAGGTGAAGGTCGTCAACGGAAGCTGGTGCGCCATGCCGCGCAGATTGCGCAGGCGGTCGTTGCCCATGCTCATGATGACGATGCCCGCGGCGAGAAACATCGCGGACTTCGCCAGGGCGTGGGAGAGCAGGTGGTACAGGCCGCCGGAAAAGCCGTCGAAGTTCCAGGCGGCCGTGTCGCTGCTTCGGTAGGGGATCGTGAGCGGCAGCAGCAGGAAGAGGTAGCCGATGTGGGCCACGGTGGAATAGGCGACCATCATCTTCAGCCGCCGCTGCAGAATCGCCTGCACGGATCCGCCGACGATCGCCATCGTCGCGAGCACGCCGAAGAGCTGCCCGAAGGAAGTCGTCATCTGGTCGCTGAAGACGCCGAACCAGAGCCGCAGGAGCAGGTAGAAGGTCGCTTTGACGACGAGCGCCGAGAGCACGGCGCTGACCGGCGCGGCGGCGCTGGAGTGGGCCGGCGGCAGCCAGAAGTGCAGGGGGAAGAGCGCGGTCTTGACCATCAGGCCGACACTGATCAGCGCGAGCGCAACCCAGAGCACCATGCCGCTCTCCGCTTCGGCGCTCAGCTCCGCCATCAGCCGCAGATCCAGGGTGTGAAACTCTCCGTAGAGCATCGCCACACCGAGCAGATAGCCGAGCGAGCCGAGCAGCGCCGCGAGCAGGTAGCGCATGGCCGCGACCATCGCCTCACGCCTTCCCGTGATGACGATCAGCGCAACCCCCGCCAGGCCGATCAGCTCCACCGCGATGTACAGGTTGAACGCATCCGAAGAGACGTACGCCAGGTTGAGCGCGCTCCAGAGAAACAGCCAGATCGGCCAGAACGCGCGGCGTTCCTGCGCCGGGTCTGATCCGTCTGCTTTCGGCTCAAAGTAAAGGAAAGCCGCCGCGCTGATGAGGATGCCGACCAAGCCGTTCGTGGCGAGCATGAAGGCGGACAGGCCGTCCGCGTAGAGATCGATCCCGAGCGGCGCGCCCCAGCCGCCCAGTTCATGCAGCAGACTCCCATCGCGCCAGATCGCGTAGGCGATCCAGAGCGCCAGCGACCCGGTGGCCAGAGAGAACGCCAGACCGATCGCGGCGACCTGCCGGGGATTGAGCCAGAACGTCACGATCGCGCCCAGCAGCGGAATCAGAATGGACCAGACGAGCGCTTCGCTCATGGGCGGCGGCGCTCCTCGGGAAGTTGCGTCTGGCCGGTCTCGGCATGAATCCGCCGCGCCAGCGTCAGCGCGAATGCCGTCGCGGCGACGGCCACGACGATGCCGGTGATGACCATCGCCTGCGGGACGGGGTCAGATCCCTCATCGAAGTTCCGCCGGGCGATCGCGCCGAAGAACAGAAAGACCGCGGATCCCATGATGTTGATCGCCATGACCTTTCGCACCAGATGCGCGTACGCGATCAGGCCGTACAACCCAAGGCAGAAGACGACCACGGCGGCCAGTGCGAAGATGATTTCGGATGAGAAGGGCATGGGTGAACTGCGGTCGTCCGTTCTGGTGGTTCGGGGTTATCTGTCGCCGCGCCATTTCACGGGATGGGCGCCGGCGAACAGCACCCACAGCGCCGCGCCGATGGAGAGCATGGCGAGAAGTTCCATCAGAAAAATCCACTCATCCGCCCGGGCGGGCGGATACTCAAGAAAACGTCGGTTCATGAGCATGAATCCGAGCCCGATGAGCGCGAAAGACGCGAACGACAGCACGACGAGGCCGCGCAGTCTCCGGCCGGTCGCGCCGCGAAAGGTATCCCGCGAAGTGAGGCGCAGCA
The DNA here is from genome assembly GCA_007127615.1 of Phycisphaerales bacterium. Taxonomy (GTDB): domain Bacteria; phylum Planctomycetota; class Phycisphaerae; order Phycisphaerales; family SM1A02; genus SKZB01. The sequence continues at coordinate 2,754 of SKZB01000476.1, forward strand.
TCACGCCGGCGGCGCCGAGCAAAG
>SKZB01000187.1 GCA_007127615.1 Phycisphaerales bacterium
CATCGTCGGAATGGACGACGATGTGCCCGCCGGTGCCGGGCGCGCCTCCGCTCATGACCGTTCCGCCCGTCTGGTCGAACGTGAGATACCGCTGATTGTTATCCAGCGTGGCCTGTTGAATCGATACATGCTTGTAGCGATTGTCGGCGGAAAAATCGACGATGTACTGTCCGCCCGGCCCGGCGTTCCCCAACGGGTCGTAGATGTAGTCCGCCGTGTCCGGATCAAACTCCGCATCGAAATTCGCGCCGACACGAATGATGCAGTAGCCCCGGCCGTCCTCGTAAAAGTAGACCCGCCGGTACTCCTGGTGACTGATCGCATCGGCCTGCGCAAAGGAAATGTCCGCGATCACGCGGCGCACGGCGGATTGCGTCTCCAGCGATGAGCGCCCGACCATGTACGGGATGAGCAATGAGCCGGCGAGCCCGAGCAGGCCGACCACAATCAGCAACTCAAGCAGCGTGTACGCCTGGCGATGCGATCGACCAGGGTGAGCGTGAAGACTGCGCATGACATGTACCCTCCGTTGATCGCCCCCCCGACGATCACGAACCTGGCCTCCAGGCCTCCATGGGCCTCCGGACCCGCTCAATCCGCCGAACGCATGTCCTCCGGATTCATCACGCGCACGCGCAGCTCGCCGGTCTCGAGACGCCGCTCGATCCGGTCCATTCGCCGGTTGACTTCGCGCAGGGATTCGATCATCCGCTTGCGCTGTTCCGCGGCGTTCGGAATGCCATTGCCCTGGCTCGGGGTCTGCGCCTCGGCGCGCTCAATCAGAACCGGTCGATCGGCGACTTGCGTCCAGATCAGCGCTGAGAGCAGAAACGCGTTAATGGTGAGAATGATGTTGAGGTATCGGCCTTGCCGCATGGTTTCACTCCAATGAATGCCGGCCCCGCGAATTGAGATCGATCAGCACGGATGCCCGGTCAGGGGTATCGGCCGTTTCTTCATCCCAGGTGAGCTCGATCCAGAGATGGGAGGGCGATGTTCCGTCCGGGATGAGTTTGAGGTTCATATCGACGACACCGGTCGCAAGGACGCGCGAGACGATGGCGGGGTCCGAGCGCCACGTGGTGGGGAACGAGGGAACCCGGAGCGACGACAGGGAGAGTGACGAAAAGGGCGGGTCAATCTGCTTTCCGGACGCCGGATCGACGGCCGTTTCACGCAGGGCGTGGAGGGTGATGGTGTAGAGGATCCGGCTGTGGCTGAGGACGAATACTTCCTCCGGCCGCACCCGATCGGCATCGGGACCGCCGAACGCCCGCAGCACGATCTCCGCGTAGGGGCTGGCATCCCGCTGATGAACGGCAACGACCCCGGCACTCCGCGCGATCAGTTGCGCCAGCGATTCGATGACCTCCTGGTGCCGGGGATTGGCGGCCGGCTGAACCTCCGGCATGGCATGAACGCGGGCCTGGGTGGACATCGGATGCACGACGAATGTGGCGAGGACGAGCGTGCCCAGAATGCCGAAGGTGACCATCAGACCGGTGGCCGTGGAGGCCCCACGGCGATGCGGCAGACGGCCATGGCGGTGCATGAGTTGGTGACGTTCGTGGTCACAGTCCATGCGATTGTCCCCTGGTCTTTCAAAAGGAATTGAGGGCGGCGCACGTGGGGCCGCCCGTGAAAGGACGTTACCACTGATCGATATCGTCCGGACAATCGGGATTCTCCGGCGTGCATTCGATGGAGAAACGTCCGGTGTCACCGTCGTAGACGTACTGAAAGCCCTCCGGCGGAACGGGGGAACCGGCCAGGTTGCCGTTGTTCACCAGAATATCGACACTGGTCGGCGTGCCGTGTGAATAGCGGTACAGCTCGATCTGGGAGCGCACCACCTTGAGCGAGGACTTTGCTGCGCTCGCGTTCGCTGAAGTGGTCGTGGTCTGAAACTGTCCGACGACGATTGCCGCAAGAATGCCGAGGATGACCACGACGATCAGGATCTCGATCAGAGTGAAACCGTTCCGCCGATTCGTCTTGTTCGCGCCGTTGTTCATCGTCCTGCTCCGTCAAACCAGTGCCGCCTCCGGCTCCGATCCCCTTGAAAGAGACGCCGGTGCGTTTCCACACCGGCGTCTTTCTTGCTCATCACAATGCCATCAGATTGATCGCATTAATCATCGGGCGTGGTCAGCGTGATCTGGCAGTTTTCCACGCCAAGGGTGTAACCGTCCGGAAGATTCGGTTCCGAAGCAAGGTAGGGGTTACCTTCGGAAGCATCGGTCAGAGCACTTTCAATCGCACTCCAAGCCATGGTGCAGTCACAATCACCCTTGAACTTGCAGAGCTCGAACTGAGCCCGAACGGTCTGCAGTGTGGACTGAGCGGCGTTTTCCTGGGCGGCATCCGCCGACTCGGCAAACTGCGGGATGACGATCGCGGCGAGAATGCCGAGGATCACCACGACGATCAGAATTTCGATGAGGGTGAAGCCGCGCTTCACCTGCTGAATAGTACGCGTACGCATGAGTGACACTCCTAGAAGAAAGGACTTCGAAGACTTTCGGCTGGGCCGGCGACTGTCCCTGGGGTCCCGTTCCCGCACCGTTGACACCAATCGCTGAACTCACGCGAGCCCAGCCCGAATGATCGACCCCGCTTTCCCGCCGGGCCGACCGAACTTCATTCCCCGCCGTCCCCTCCGGCGGCGGGCAAGGCCCGGCTCTCACCGGGCAAAGGCAAGTACACGATTCGTATCGTCGTTTGCCAAGAGCAGATCAATCACACGATGTGATTGCGCGGAAACCA
>SKZB01000095.1 GCA_007127615.1 Phycisphaerales bacterium
ACGCCCACATGCTTCACGCGGCGCGATGAAGCATAGCACCCGCTAATCGGGTGACATCTATTTTGAAGGGTGCCATGCTTCGTCCAGAAGGGCGAAGCATGCGGTCGGGAAAGGGTTGTCCGGTAAAGTCCGCGTTGCTGAAACACGTTGACGCCCACATGCTTCACGCGGCGCGATGAAGCATGGCACCCGCTGACGGCGGCAACAGCAACCCACTACCGGGTCGCGGTTTCCAGCGCGTGAAGCAGGGACCGAAAGACCTCATCGGGCTCCGGGGAGGCATCAATCACAAGATACTCACCGTACGGCGGGTTTCGAACCTGTTCGAGATAGCCCTGACGCACGCGCCGGTGAAACTCGATCCCTTTCTGTTCCATCCGGTCGAGCAGCGGGTTCAGTCGGCCGGCGGCGGTGATCTCATCGACATCAAACACCACCGTGAGGTCGGGATGGCGCTCCCCCATCGCCACGCGCCCCACGCTCATGATCTGCTCCCAACTCAGTCCGCCCGCGGTGCCCTGGTAGGCCAGCGTCGAGCTGATGAATCGGTCGGCGAGAACCATTTCGCCCCGGGCCAGGGCCGGCTGAACCCGCTGAAGCACGAGCTGCGCCCGGCTGGCCATGTACAGCAGCATTTCGCACGACAGGGTGATATCGGTGTTTTCCGGATCGAGCAGGATCTCCCGGATCTTCTCCCCGATCGGCGTCCCCCCGGGCTCGCGGACTTCGCAGACGGTGATTCCGGCCCCCGCGCAGAATCGGGAAAACCGAGAGAACTGCGTCGATTTGCCGGATCCGTCCGGTCCGTCGAAGACGAGGAACCGGCCTCGAAGCTGCTGCAGCCACTGATCGGGCGTTGGGCTTCCGTCTCCTGCCATGGATGGGACTATCGCGGCTGAACCGGATTCTGACAAGGCCGATCGGGAATTTTGGTCGCCGTGCATCTGTTCCGCCATGAGCCGATCATGAGCCGGTGAAGCGCCACCGTCCGGGAGGGGCGGCGGGTCGGCTTGTTTCCACACCGCTACAATCGGAGGCATGCGGCTGGAACTTCATGATCTGCATCGCCGGTGGCTGGGACGGGCCGTACTCAATGCCGACGAACGTCCGACACGCACGACGACCACGACCGGCCGGGATGTCTATCTGAACTGGGACCGGGCCGTGGACGACGCCGGCCGACTCCGCCGCTGCGTGGTCTGCGGCGCGGATGATCTTTTCCACGAGAAGGCGTTTCCCCAGATCACCCCGCTCGTCGTGATCATCGCTTTTGCCGGCGCCATTGTCGGTATTTTCGGACTGGTGACGAACATTCCCGTGCTGCTGGGCATGGTGGTGGTTCTTCTGCTGGATCTGGGGATTCTGCTTTTTTCCCGTCGACGTCTCGTCTGCTATCGCTGCCGCAGCAGTTATCACGATCTTCCGATTGCGCGGTACCACCGGCCGTGGGATCGACAGACGGCGGAACGGTATCCTGCGCGGGATCGAAATCCGTCGACGGGGGAGGCGGCCGGGCGGCCGGCGGAAACATCGCGACAATCCGCACGACCGGAAATTCGGCATTCATCCTGAACGAGTTATCACGCCAGACGGCTTCCGATCCGGTCGATACCCCCCCTGTGGCTCGACCTCTCGCTTCAACCATCCCGCTCACGCTGTTGGTGACGCTCGTCTGGCTCCTGCCGGGCTGCGACACCCCGGTGATCGACATCGGCGGCGGTCCGGTTCGCGTCGTCAACGAACAGGAAGGCGCCGGCGCCCGCGCCCGCGCCGGCCAGATGGTGACGATCGATTACACCATCTCACTTCCCGACGGCACCCATGTGCTCACCGACCGGGATTACCGGTTTGAACTCGGCCGTCATGCCGTGATCGAGTGCATCGATTCCACCGTCGAAGGGATGCGCGTGGGCGGTGTGCGCGTGATCGAATGTCCGCCCCATCGACACTGGGGGCGCAAGGGCTACGGCGACGGCGTCATTCCCGAAAACACCACCCTCACCATCGAGATGCGACTGGTGCGCGCGCGTACAAACTCCCGCTGACCGCCAACCGGACTTCTCGCCGGTGAACCACGCACGGAAGCGGTGGCGCCGCTCCTCCTCCAACTACATCGTCCACGTAATGGCGTGCGCCATGATCCATACGCTCACAAGGCACAGCAGGGACCATCCACCGATCAGACCGACCACGGAGAGCGGCAGACCGAACCAGGCGACGATCATCAGCGTGAAAATCACGACCTGGAGGATCGCCTCGACGGCCCACTCCAATGACCGCGGTCCGGGCATGGTGAGAAGCGTCGCCAACTGCATCAGGGCAACCGTGGCAAGAAGTCGCGCTCCGAGCAATCGCCACGCGCCGATCCGTGCCGGCAGGGTGTAGCTCGTCAGGAAGAATCCCCCCGCGGCGCATCCCGCCAGGAGGGCGAGCAGAACGATGAGTTGAATGAGTGCGGTCAGGCGCGCCGGCCAGGGAACGATCCCTTCTCCGACCCGGGTGTGAACCGGAAAGAGCCCCGGCGCGCCGCCGAGAGACGCTAGAATCAGAACGACCAACGCTCCCACCGCGATGGCAAGCGGCAGCCAGAGATCGCCCCGACCGGGTGAACAGAGTTGGGGGACCGGCCCCACCGCGAGATCGTCGGCCGGCTCGGTCTCGGTTGTCTCGTCCGCCGCCTCCCCCAGCGCGGTTTTCTGCTGCTTCAACTCCTTCAGATCAAATCCGCAACGAATACAAACCAGTGCTTCCGGATCAGCCAGCGG
>SKZB01000196.1 GCA_007127615.1 Phycisphaerales bacterium
CAAGAGTCTGTGCGCAGAATTGAGTTGTCTGCCCTTCACGCCAATGACGCGTCCGATCGGCCATGGCCCCTGAGCCCTTTCGGGGGGGTCTTGTCTTCAGGATTGGGGAGGGCTGGCGGCGAAGCCCCCCGGAGCAGGTGCAACCGTCACTCGTGACCCACACGATTTCCTGAAGACCCTCGTCACGATGCCGCGCCGCGCCTTTCGTTCGGTGAATATCAGGGCACAAATGCCCGGCGGCATCCGCCACCGAGTCCGCAATTCTCCCATTCTTGCGCCGCTCACCCCTTGCACCGGAGGCGTCGATCCGGCAGCATGGGGGTGGTGGCGCACTCCGATTCGAACCCGGCCGCGTCGAACGGCTCCCGTTCGAAGGATGTGAACCACGATGAACCGGTGGAAAACAAGCCACCAGACGAGCACGATCAACAAGCCCGAACGACAAGGAGAAAGTGGAATGAGGAGACAGAATCGAATCCCGGCCGCAGCAGCGGCACTCGCCGGAGCGCTGGCCCTGGGCGCGACCGTCGCCGCCGTCAATGCCGAAACCGTGCACGAGGTTCAGGTCGGTCCGGGCTTCAGTTTCAGCCCCGCGCAGATCACCGTCGATCTCGGCGACACCGTCCGCTGGGTCTGGGCGGGCGGTGAACACAACGTGGTCAGCGGAGCCGGCGGCGACCCCGACGGCAACTTCGATTCCGGCCTGCCCGTCGATGATCCCGGCCTGACGTTCGAAGTCACCTTCGATCAGCCCTTCCTCGATGACAACCCCATGCCGGACAACGTCTACCCGTACTACTGCGAGCCGCACGTACTGTTCGGCATGGTGGGCGATGTCACCGTCGAGGTGCCCGACACCACGCCCTGCCCGGAAGATCTGACCGGAAGCGGCTTGGTCAATGTCTTCGATCTGCTCACGCTGCTGGACCAATGGGGAACGTGCGCTGATCCCGGTGACTGCCCGGCCGATCTCACCGGCGATGGCCTGGTCAACGTTTTCGACCTGCTCGCGCTGCTCGGTGCGTGGGGCGCCTGCCCGGATTGATGTCGGCCGGAACGATCCGTCTGCGCCGCGCACGAGTAAAGTGATCTGCAATCGCGCCGGCGATGAGTGCTTCGCGCACGATTCGCCGTCGCGATTGCGGCGCGCGACGACTTGAGCTTATTGTTCGTCGGCGCGGGAGATCTGCCAGTACTGCAGTTCGACGGGGGCCTGCCGGCCGAAGATGGTCACGAGCACGCGGACGATGCCCTTGTCGGGCAGGACCTCGTCGACGGTGCCTTCGTAGTTCTCGAACGGGCCCTCGTTGATGGTGACGTGATCGCCCTTCTCGAACTCCATCTTGACGGTGGGGGTTTCCTCGGGGCGCCGGGAGTCGAAGAGCATTTTCTCGACTTCGTGCGGGGCCATGGGGGTGGGCCGCCCGGCGGTGCCGACGAAATCGCCGACGCCGGTGGTTTCCTTGATCAGGAAGAAGACGTCCTGGGGGATGCGGCCGTCGTCTTCGAGTTTCATCTCGACGAAGACGTAGCCGGGGTAGAGTTTGGTTTCGGTGACCTTGTGCTTGCCGCCCTTGAGGGTTTTGACCTTCTCGGTGGGGACCATGATGCGTCCGACGAGGTGGCTGAGGCCCTCGATTTCAACCTTGCGCATGAGGGTTTCGCGGACGTAGCTCTCCTTGTTGGACGCAACGCGGAGGACGAACCAGTCCATGCCCTCGCGGTACATGGGCATGTCGACCGCGGGGTCGAACTCGTGCTGTGAATCGACCTCGTCGTTCTGAAGTTTGGTTCGATTGGTCTCTTCGTTGGTCATTGCGTTACCCATGCCGCGTGTTCCGGAACAAGAAAAGTTTGAGATATCGGTGGCGTGATGGCTGAGACGTTCGAGGGGGCATCACCGGATGTATTCGAGCACGCCGGCGGTGGAGAAGATCCACTGGTAGAGGAGGTCCCAGAGGAAGCAGATCAGCGCGATGAAGACGGTCATGCTGATGATGATCCAGGTCGAACCGAACACTTCCTGCCGGCTGGACCAGTTGACTTTCTTCATTTCACCCTCGGTGGCGATGAGAAAGTCGACGAACTTGGGTTTGACACCGATGAGGTAATAGGCGATCGCGCCGAAGACGGCGGAGAAAATGAGAAAGGCGACGGCCTGGGTGTAGACGGGCTCCCCGGCGATCGGCATGGTGCGCGCGATGTCGCCGACCCAGTAGCCGCCCATGAGGATGACCAGTCCGAACCCGAAGGCGGACACGACCCGGGTGTAGTAGCCCTGTCCTCGTTTGTAGATGCCAATCGCCATTGCAAGACTCCCTCATCAATCAGTTCACGGGGCCCGGTACGCGGTAACCGGTCACAAGTCCGGGTCGTCCCGACGCGATCTCGACGGTCGGGTTCACGTTCCGTGGCTTACCGGCAGACTCATCGGCAATCGCGGGGATGAACCTTGTCCGGGGATACGAGATTCACGACGACCCAGTTCAGAAACACGCCGGGGGTGACTCGAACACCCAACCTGCGGATTTGGAATCCGCTGCTCTGCCAATTGAGCTACCGGCGTAGGTGAGCGGAGACTCATGAGCCGCATCCGGCGGCGATCCGAGCCCCGGCGCGACGGACGACGGGGTCCATCCCTTCACCGCCGCTTACTTTCGCTTGATCTTATGCAGCGTGTGCTTGCGGAGCCGAGGCGAGAACTTCTTGAGCCCGGCCTTGATCTTTTCCGCAATTCCACCTTTGACGCGAATACTGGTTCGGTA
>SKZB01000036.1 GCA_007127615.1 Phycisphaerales bacterium
CCGCGTTTCCAGAACCGGAGCGTGTAGCCGTGCAGGCGCGCGGTGCATACGAACGTTGCCGACGGCGTGCGGGCGCGGAGCCGCGCGGCGAGCAGGTTGGAGCCGTAGGCAAAGTATTGCATCGAAATCCAGGGGGGAAGGGGGGAGGCCGTCAATCTTCCTGGCGCGGACGGCCGCAGACGCGCCGGGCGCCGGGGCCGAGGGTGATCGCGTTCTTCCCGCTGGTCTTGGACTGCAGCGCGAGTTCGTCGGCGTGCCGAAGCAGCTTGATCGGATCATCGCCATCCCACGGGTAGGTCGCAAGACCGGCCGAGATGCTGAGCGTGCCCGGCGCTTCGATACCGAGTTTGGGAAAGCGCATGGCGCAGATCTGTTCCTGAAATCGCTGCGCGATCTCATCGACCGTCTGCGGCGGCTCGGAGCCGGGCGTGCGCGGCTTGTGGAGGTCGGCAAAGATCACCGCGAACTCATCGCCGCCGATGCGGCAGACGCGATCCTCGCTGCGAATCACCGAGTTGAGCAGACGCACCGTCTCGCGCAGAATCTCATCGCCCGCGGCGTGGCCAAACCGGTCGTTGTACTGCTTGAAGTCATCGATATCGAAGACCATGAGCGTAATCGGTCGGCGGCGCCGGGATGCTTCGGCGATGATCTGTTCGAGAAAGTCCACGAAGTAACGCCGGTTCCACGCGCCGGTCAGCGCATCGTGGTACGCCTTATGCCGAAAGTCCGCGTACGTTCGGTCGAGTTCGAGCCAGTAAGCCAGCCACTCCGCCCAGGGGGTGAGTGCGTCCGGCCCGGCTTCTTCGGCGCGCAGTTCGCCGAACACCCGGCCGTTGGCTCCAACGATCGCGCCATTGTCATCGTCTTTCGGTGGATCGGTGAGCGTGAGTGAGTTCCATCCGGTCTGCTCGCGCAGCAGCGCCACGGCCGTTTCGCGCACGCCGCCGGGAAGTTCCATGATCGCGCGAACCAGATCGGTATCCCCCAGCGGACCGGTCTCGGCCGATTCCTCGTTCACGGGCTCCAGTTCCTCAGGTTCAGGCGAGGATGAACGCACCTCCGGTCCGTCGGTCGACCGATCTTCGGTCATGGCCGGCGCACGCTCAGAAGAAGGCCACCCGGGCGGATCGAGGGGATCGCCGTGGGGGCGCGGCCGGCCGGAGAGCGGGGGCGACCCGCGTTGCGGCCGGCCTGCCGGCTCGACATCGGTGCCGGGTGGTGGTGGCGACGCGATCGAACCGCCATCCGGTTCAAGCAGCGCATCGAGCCGTTCCGGATCGAGCGGCGCGGTCAGCACACGATCGAAGCCGTCGCGCGGATCCCGTTCGGCGTGGCCGTTCTCCCGCAACAGCGCGAGCGTCAGGTTCCGATCAAGATCACGCACCGCATGCAGCGCGACATCGGACAGTTGATCGAGCACGGCGGCGTGAACCACCAGCACGCGGTACGGACGCCTCGAGGACGCCGCGGCAATCTCGCCGATGGCGTCGTACACCGTCGGCACGTGAACCACCCGCGCGTTGCTCACCAGCGGTGATCGTTCCCGCGCGGGGCCGACAAAGAGAACGTCCGGAGCGGTCTGCGGTGATTGACCGGTTGGCTTCGCTGGAGTCGTCATGAGGATGACTCCCCGGCGGAAAAATTGAGCAGCATGTCGATTTCCGCGCGGCTCAGCGTGGTGCGGTCCGCGCGGTCAGCGCCATCATCCGAACCGTCGCGCGAGTCGCCGCCGCTCTGCGTTTCGAGGGATTCATCATCTTCTTCCACATCAACTTCTTCCACATCAACAAGATGTCCCGGTGTGAGGTCTGCCGCAAACTCGGCGCCTCTCTGCCGCGGCTCCAGTCGTCCGTCCCGGTGACTCAGCACGATCACTTCGGGCAGGTACCGCGCCACGGCGGCGCAGAGCGCTTCGATGTCCCCGTCCCGATTCGGGCCAACGCCCGGAACGATGAGCGCCGACGCATCCTTTCGGCCGGCCCCCCAGCCGCACCGGGCGCGCTCGGCGCGCTCGTGCCGGGCGATCTCGATCATGGCGATGACCGGGTCCGACACCGCGCGGCCGCGCCAGCCGCGCTGCTCCAGGAGCGCACGCAGTCGCGCCGGGATGCGCTCGCCCAGCACGGTGCATTGAACCGGCTCACCCCGCCGCGTTGTCGAATCGCCTTCCTCCATACGTTGAATTGTAACCCGTCCGCGCCCGCCCGCCGCATATTTTCCGGCTTCGGCCGGCCGGAACGGCGGGTCGCTCGTTCGGCGCGGCCGATTCCGCCCGCCGAAAAGTCGATTCTGAACGAAGCGGGCGGGTTATCGGTCCGGCCGGTTCATTCATCCTTCAAAGAGCCGATCATTTCGAGAACGATCTCCACGATTCGCGCCGCGGCATCGTCGGGGCGGGATGCCTCCAGCCGCCGCTTCATCTCCGCGCGTTCGGCGGCGTCGTCCATCAGGCGGAGCAGCACCGGCCGCAACTGTTCGAGGTTCTTTGCCGCTTCAATGCCATCGTCGACCAGCACCGCGCCGCCGCGCTCGATGAGCGGAGCGGCGTTGTGTTTCTGGTGCTGATCCGCGTGGTACGGGTAGGGCAGAAAGATGCTCGGCACGGCGTTGATCGCAACCTCTGCGACCGAGTTCGCGCCGGCCCGGCTGATCGCCAGATCCGCCGCCCCCCACGCGAGCCCCATCTCGTGGGCGAACGGCTCAACCACCGCCCGGATCCCGGCCCGCCGGTACGCCTCGCGCAGCGG
>SKZB01000441.1 GCA_007127615.1 Phycisphaerales bacterium
GGCCGCTGGGCCATCTCGCCCTTCGTCGCTTCGTCGCTCCGTCCCTGCGTCGCTCCATTTCCTCGCCTCACATCAACGCAATCGGATCGACATCGATCGCCATGCTGGTGCCGGCCCGGAGAATTCCCGCATCGCGGCCGGCGGCGAGCAGCTTCTGTAACGGGGCCGGGCCGGGGGCGATCAGTTCGATCTGCTGCCGGTGCTTGCCGGCAATGCGCGCGATCGGACACGGCGCCGGCCCGCGCATCCGCACGCCCGGATCCATCAGCGACTTGAGCGCGTCCGCCGTCCGCCGCGCATCGCCGGTCAGCTTGACGTGATCTTCATCCCGCAGGATGAGGCGCACCATCCGCGTGACCGGCGGCAGGCCGCACTCGCGGCGGTGCTTCAACTCGATCGAGGCGAACCGCTCGTAGTTATGCTGCGCGGCCAATTGAATCGCCGGCGTTTCCGGGTGAAAGCTCTGCACGATCACCACGCCGGGCTGCGCGCCGCGCCCGCTCCGGCCGGCGACCTGGCTGACGAGCTGGAAGGTGCGCTCGGCGGCGCGGAAGTCCGGCAGGTTGATCGCGGTGTCGGCATTGATCACGCCGACCAGTTGCACGCCGGGGAAATCCAGCCCCTTCGCGATCATCTGCGTGCCGACGAGCACGCGCACTTCACCCCGGCCGAAGCGGCCGAGGGTGTCGTGAAAGTCCTTTGCGCCGTGCATCGTGTCCGAATCCACGCGCAGTAATGTTTCGCCCTCCTTGAGTATGTCCGGAAAGGTTGCGGTGAGCTCTTCCTCGACGCGCTGGGTGCCGAGGCCGAAGGTGGAAATCGACTTGCCGCAGAGCGGACAGGTTTTGGGCAGTTTCTGCTCGGACTGACAGTGATGGCAGCGCACGTACCCGCCCGTGGGTAAGGCGCGGTTCTTGTGGTAGACCATCGTGACATCGCAGTCATCACACTGCATGGTCCAGCCGCAGAAGTGATCGGGGCAGGCGATGTAGTTCGCGTAGCCGCGCCGGTTCAGCAGGATCAGCGCCTGCGCGCCGGATTTCAGGACGCGCTGGAGCGCTTCAAGCATGACCGGGCCGATGAGATGGACGCGGCGGTCGCGGAACTGGCGCATCTGTTTGGCGAAATCCACCACGCGCACGGCCGGCAGCTTCGCGCCGGGGACGCGCTCGGTCAGCCGGTGGAGCGTGTACCGCGGCCGGCCGTTCGCGCCGCCGGCCGGGACGGTCGCGTTGTGCCAGCTCTCCAGCGACGGCGTGGCGCTTCCGAGCAGAATCGGGCAGCGCGAGAGTTGCGCGCGGCGGATCGCGACATCCCGGCCGTGGTAACGCGGCACCTGATCCTGCTTGTACGACCCGTCGTGTTCTTCGTCGACGAGGATCAGGCCGAGTCGATCATCCGGCAGGGGCGCGAAGACCGCGGAGCGCGCGCCGAGCACGATCGGCGCCGCTCCCGACGCGACCAGCGCCCACTGCTGATGTCGCTGCGCCGCGGTCAGACCCGAATGCAATACCGCGACACGGTGATCCCGGAACCGGCCGATCAGTCGTCCGCCGGTCTGCGGCGTGAGCGAAATCTCCGGTACGAGCATCAGCGCGATCTTCCCCGACTGCACCACCCGCTCGATCAGGCGGATATACACCTCGGTCTTGCCCGACCCCGTCACGCCGCAAAGCAGATGGACCGAAAACCCCCTGTCGAGTGAATCGGTGATCGCATCGATCACCGTGCGCTGCGGCGGGGTGAGCGCATCCGGCACGAAGGGATCGACCGCATGGTCGCTCCAGACCGCTTCGATGGCGGTCTTTCGGGTCGCGCGCAGCAGCTCACGATCGAGCAGGCCGCGGATCGGCGTCGTCGTCCGGATCTCCGCGAGCGTCGCGAGTTTGCGCATTTCGATCGGCCGGTCCGTCTCGGGCAGCCCGGTCAACACATCCACGACGCGCCGCTGCTGTTGGGAGAGCCGCTCGTTCTCCGGAATCGGAGCGGCCAGATCGATCATCGTGCGCTCGACCGCGCCGACGTTCTTCTTGACCGCTGCGGGCAGCATCGAGGCGAGCGTCATGCCGATCGGCGCGGCGTAGTACCCGCTGATCCACCGGGCGAGCTGCATGACTTCGCCCGGCAGCCGCACGGCCGCGCGATCCCGTTCGCGGACCGGTTTGATCTTCTCCGGATCAAGTTCGGTCGAGTCGCTGCGGTCGATGACGTACGCCGCGGTGGGCTGATCGCCCCGGCCGAGGGGAACGATCACCCGTTCACCCGGCCGAAGATCCGCGAGCGATTCGGGAATCGCGTAGGTCAAGCCGTCGGGATACCGGTCCACCGCACGTTCGACGGCCACGCGAACGTAGCCGGCCGTCTTCGGCCGCGGCTCGGAGAACAGGGAAGGCCTCGCAGACATGAAGGACAGTGTAGCGGGACGGCCCGCGGCCAATAAAACGCGCGGCGCGGCGGGGCAGGAGCAGGGGGCAGGGCGGAGGACCGGCCATTGATATCAGATGCGCCGGGCCGGTTGTACGACTGCCATCTCAATCCCTGTGCTTTTCGCGCAGTCGCGCGCTGGTCCTCAGTACGAGGTGAACGCGCTCGAACTCATCGAGAACTTCATCGAGCACCGCGCGGACCGGATCGGCCGGCGGTTCCGCCTCGACGTTGGCGTCGTCGCCCAGGGCTTTGCGCGCCATGGACCGGTAGCGGCTGAGCGTGCGATCACCAAACCGCGCGACGGGTTCGTTATCCTCCGCC
>SKZB01000143.1 GCA_007127615.1 Phycisphaerales bacterium
CAGAAAGACACCAATCAAGCAGGCGAGGAGCGTCCCGGCGGCGGTCGCGACAATCGACTCCTGGACGAGACTGAACGCGATTGCCCTTCTGCGAAAACCAATCGCCTGCAGGGCGCCGAACTCGCGCACCCGGCTGACAAACGCCGCGTACATCGTGTTGAGCCCCCCGAAAAATCCGCCCAGCGCGATCAGTCCGGCGGTGATCCAGACGACAGCGCGGATCGGCGCGAAGAATGACGCCAGCGCGCCGTAGTATTCCGTCTCGCGCATGGCGACGAGTTCCAGATCGGGCCGCATCATGGTGAATACCGCAACGTCTTCAAACTCCGCCATCTCCGGATCGAGCGTGATCACCACACACGAAACGCTGTCCCGTCTGGTCACTTCCATCAGGTCGCCCATGTCCGTCCAGATCTCTGACTCGGCCATCGTGCCGCCGGCGGTAAAGCGGCCGACGATTGACCAGGGACGGCCTTCGATCTCGATCCGTTCACCGACGGCCAGCCGCGCATCGGGAACGCCCAGTCGGGTCGCGGCGGCCAGACCGACCAGCACTTCGTCACGGCCGGTTTCGGGAAAGCGGCCTTCGAGGATGGCGATTTCGTCGTGGACGAGCAGCGCCGCCGGCGTCACGCCGCGTATGGTGGCGAGCGTGCCCGGTTCGTCCGGTCCGTGCCGCGCGGTTCGAACGGGGAGCATCGCGTGCGCCTCGGGTGAGACGAACGGCACCCCGCCGAGCTCCCGGATGCCGTGAACGGAAGCCGCCGCGATCCCGGCCACGCCCATCGCCACTTCACTGCGCTCGACGGATTCTTCACTTCCGGCGCTGAGGAGAATGACATTGTGTTCGCCGCCGGTGGCGCGAAGTGACTGATCCATGCCGCGCACGAACGCCGCCGCCGCGAGGATGATCAGTACCAGCAGCGAGCTCCCGCAGACGATCAGCGCCAGGCGCGTTTTCGAGCGACCGAGGTTGCGAACGGCATAGTCAAGCGGAAGTCGTCGCATGCATCTTCTCCGTCAGACCGCGCGAAAGCAGGGGGCGATCTCACGCCGCCCGGCCTGGAGCGCGGGAACGAGGCCGCCCAGCACGCCGACCCCGGCGGCAATGGCCAGACCCAGGCCGAGCGTGGCAAAATCCAGTGAAACCAGAATGTGAAGCCCTTCGTTGGAGAGCGTGAACTGGCCGTAATGCACAAGGATCGCGGCCCCGAGGGTGCCGAGCAGGCCGCCGATGATGCCGACGAACAGCCCTTCGGCGAGGATCAGCCGCGCGATCAGGCCGCGGCGGAAGCCGAGCGTCTGCAGGACCGCATGTTCGCGAATGCGATCCTGCACGCTCAGCACAATGGCATTGGCGATCAGCGCGAGGACGGCGATGAGGCAGCCCCAGCCGAGATAGTGGGTGAAGCCGACCAGGTTGACGACATCCGCGCCGGCCTGCGCGATGAACGCCTTCTCCGGTGAGGTATGGGTCGGCTCAACGTCATGTCGAAACGCTTCATCGATCCGGCCCGCGACCGCTTCGAGTTGACCGGGATCATCCACCCGCACCAGAAATCCCGTCACGACGCCCGGAGATCCCGACGGGGTGGCCTGTTGCAGGAAAGGCAGTTGCACGTAGGCGACGTTCTGATCCTGGGGCTCGCTCGACCGGATGATCGCGGCGACATTCACGGTGACGCCGGCGGCTTCGAAGGAATCGCCCACCCGGAAACCGCGCCGCCGCGCGAGTCGTTCGCCGAGGGCGGCCGCATCGGAGCGATCGTGCCAGGCTTCCAGGGAACCGTCGATGACCTCCCAGTTCGCCGCGAACCCTTCGAGTTGATCCTGCGGGATGCCGCGGTAGGTGATGACATCGAGCGACGCGCCACAGTTGTTGACGGTGATCATGAACGGTACGGCGCCGCGAACGCTTTCCGTGCGGGCGATCCGATCGCCGTAGTGTTCCGGCAGTCGGCTGGTCGCGGGGCAGAACCGGTTGGCGCGGTACACGATCAGGGTCGTATCGCCGGCGGCAACATTCGTCGCATCGTGCACGCTGCGCTGCAGGGTCTGGATGGCGATGAACAGGAACATCGCAATGGCGACACCGGTGATCGTAAGCAGCGTGCGGGTGCGGTGCCGAACGATCTGCTTCAGAACCAGCGGGATGTAACGCGGGTGCAACATCTCAGGTGGCCTCCTGCCGTTCGGATTCCGCCAGCCGGCCCTTGTCCAGGTGAAGTGTCCGCGAGGCGTAGCGTGTGGAGCCGGGATCGTGCGTCACCATGATGAGGGTCTTGCCGAGTTCGCCGGAGAGCCGCGTGAGCAATTCCATGATGACCGCCGCGGATTCGCGGTCAAGATCGCCCGTGGGTTCATCGGCGACCACCAGTTCCGGGTCCGTGACCAGGGCGCGGGCGATCGCGACGCGCTGCTCCTGCCCGCCGGAAAGCTGCCGGGGATAGTGATCGTGCCGGTCTGCGATGTTCGCCAGATCCAGCGCCGCCGCCACACGCCGGTGCCGCTCCCGCCTCGAGATCGACTGCAGCAGAAGCGGAAGTTCCACGTTCTCGTACGCCGTCAATACCGGCACGAGGTGGTAGAGCTGAAAGACGTAGCCGACGTGGCGAGCTCGCCAGTCCGCCAGCCGGGTTCGTGAAAGCGTGCTCAGGTCAACATCGCCCACGTGCAGCGAGCCGCCGGTCGGCCGATCGATGCCGGCGATGAGGTTCAGCAGGGTCGTCTTCCCGCTGCCGGACGG
>SKZB01000453.1 GCA_007127615.1 Phycisphaerales bacterium
ATCGGCCTGTTCACGCCCGACGAGGACATCATCGTGCTCGGCGCGATGTGTCTGCTCATCGCGGCGTTGGCGCAGCCCTTCATGGCGGCCACCGATGTCTTGGCCGGCTCACTACGAGGGGCCGGAGACACGAAGAACCATCCTCATCTTGGGAGAAAGATCATGATCGCCCGACCCATTCTGACCCGCTTATCCGCCGCGGCGCTTCTGCTGGCCGGCCCGCTCGCCCTGGCCGGGGTCGTCCACGCCGACTGCACCTGGATCGGTGGCGACGGCGACTGGGACGTCGCCGCCAACTGGGACTGCGGCCTCGTACCCGGCATGGGCCATCACGCCACGATCGACTCACCCGGCGCGACGGTGAGCGTTCCCGAGCTGACCATCGTCGATTCCCTCACGCTGACCGCGGCGACCCTGAACGTGCTGGATGAAATCAAGACCCTGGTGTTTGACTTTGAATCCGGCACACTCGGCGGGGGCGGGCTGATCCAGACCGATGAACTCCTCATGGATGGCTCCGCGCGCACGCTCGGCGAAGACACCACGATTGTCCTGATGGTGCACGGTGAATGGATCGGCGGGGCCATCGAAATCAACAACAGCGCCGAGATCATCGTGAACGGCAGCGCGGAGTTGGAGCTCGCCTCCGGCGCGGACTTCACCGGCAGCGCCGCGGCCTCCCAACCGGCATTCCTGGTGATTCAGGAGGGTGGAACCTTCCGCCGGACCGGCTCCGGAACGTCACTCTTCAACTCCATGCGGGTGGTCAACCACGGCACGTTCATCGTCGGCAACCCCCGGCCGGAGGACTCCGGTCCGTCGCTGGCGTTCCCGTCGCAGAACGGCTTCCCCCACACCGGCCGCTTCGAGGTGCTCGACGATGGCCTGCTTCACTTCCAGGTTCGCTCCGATCACACCGAAGAAGCGGAACTGATCGGCACCGGCGTGGTGGCCTTCAGCGGCACCGGCGCGCATACCTTCGAAGGCGACGGCTACAACTTTGGCGGGCTGACCCAGCCGCTTCCCGGCAGCACGGTCGTGTTTCAGAACGGCGCGAATGGATCGACCGGATCGCTCAATATCGCCAACGCCGCGCAGATCCGCGGTGAGAGCGGCACCCCGCCCGAGGGCATGAACCCGACCTTTACCGTTCACGGCTCGTTCATCACCGAAGGGAACCAGGTTCGGTTTCGGAACAACCTGCACATCCACGCGCTCGATGGCTTTGAGATCACGACCGGACAGCTCCAACTGGAAACCAACGCGGTGCTCTTCAATCACGGCGAAGGGAACCTCGCCTACACGAGCGAGTTCCGACTCGGCGCGGTGGGCCCGGGCGCCAACCGGTCCACCTTGCACAACCTGCCCGGGGCCACGCTGAACTTTCTCACCAACGCTCCGATCCGGAGCGCGAGTGGTTTTTCCGCCCTCGGCGGCATCATCATCAACGAAGGCGTCATCAACGTCGATGCCGATCCGGACGATGAAGGCCTTGCGCCGCTGATCGTCTACGGCCAGCGCCTCATCAACCGCGGCGAGATCAAGACCGTCAGCGGTTCGTGGCACTTCAATAACCCCTTCGCCGCCCTGCTCAACGACGGCGGTGCGATCTCGACGACGCCCATGCATTTCATTGACGGCGCTTCACTCGGCGGGACCGGCGAGTTCAACGGAAGCGCCGTCCTCGAAGGCGGACGGATCCGCACCGCCGAGGCCGACGCGGACATTCTTCCGCTGGATGAGCCGGTGGTGGCCGACCTGACGATCGCCAGCGATCTCACCATGGATGCCGGCAGCGGCCTCGTCGCGCGGCTCTTCTCGACCGCCGGCCCCGGTCTCGGCCACGATTACGTCGACGTTCTGGGCAATGTCACCCTCGACGGGACGCTCACCCTGATCACCGAAGGGACCTTCACCAGCGCGGGTTGCAGCGATCTCACCGTGCTGAATTCATCGAATGCGTTCGAAGGCACTTTCGCCCAGGTCGTTTCGGAGGACAATCTCGGGGTCGAATTCTTCAGCAACGAGATCCGCGTGCTGGGGTTGGGCGCCGACGCCAGCGGCGATCTCAACTGTGACGGCGTCATCAACGTCTTCGACCTGCTGATCCTTCTCGCGAACTGGGGCAACTGCCCGGTGGATGATGAATGCTTCGGCGACCTCAACGATGATGACGTGGTCAACGTTTTCGACCTGCTCATTCTGCTTTCGAACTGGGGCGTCGTGAACGGTTGAGATCGGTACGAAGACCGGTCGAGCCGCCGAAGAGAGCGTGAGAATCACAAGAGGCCCACGTTCCGGGACGTGGGCCTCTTGATCATCCGGATCTTCCGGAAGTCGTGTGGGTGAGAAGTGACTCTGGCACCTCCCCCGGGGGGCGCGTGACCCGCGTGAAGGGCCGCCAACCCCTTGTGCGCACAGACGCTCGCGCTCTCCCGGCCATGAATCTCGGCCATGAACGAGCCGCCCGCGCCGGAGTGAGCGGCAAGGCACCAGCCCGATCGCCCGTCCCTCCGTGCCTCTCCCCCGCGCACACTCCCCGCATTCCCGCGCTGGGCCTGTCTCACTCGAAGGGGGGCGGGAATCCATTTGCGCGAAGAAACCGTCCCGCGCGCCAACTGGGTCCCCGCCTCCGCGGGGACGACGAGCAGTCGTGCGCCCTCCGTCACCCTCTGCCTCCGCCCCTTCGTCGCTCTGTCCCTTCGTGCCTTCGTGCCTTCGTGCCTTTGCTGAGA
>SKZB01000145.1 GCA_007127615.1 Phycisphaerales bacterium
CCCGTTCACGAACCCGCTGAATGATCCGCTCGCACGCCGAAGCGGAGAGGCGGCTGCGGAGATAGGTGAACGCGCCGGCGATGGCGGTGACGAAGACGATCAGAACGGTCGGCAACCAGAGATTCCCGCGCAGAAACGCTTCGCCGCCGAGCGCTTCCACCGCCCGGCGGGTGAAGGCCGATGCGTCTTCGGGGTCGCCGGTCAGGACGCCGTCGATGATGAGCTGCGGCACGAGCGGCGCGAGGTAGAGGAAGCACGAGGCCACGACCAGCGCGGCGATGGCGGAGGCGTACCGCAGCCGCTGACCTTCCATCAGTTGCCAGATCGCTCGAAATTGGGCGGACATGTGCTTCACGGGTCGAGTTTCTTGCTGGGAAATGCAGGCCGGTCTTTCAAACCGCTCCTTGATGAGGCAGGTTGCGGGAGTACGTCACGAAAAAACCCGCTTCGGAGAGAAGCGGGTCGTGGGACTGTCGCGTGGCGTGCGGAATTTGGTTCCATTCAGCAGTGCGCAGTGTTCACCCGCCTGGGTTCTCCTTGCCGGAGGCAACAATAGTCTGGGGGGTGAACTGGATCATCGGTCGGGTCCTCGAAATGGAAGAGAGGTAAGTTACCTCGCCGAGGGTGGAGGGGCAAGCGCGGGGGAGGGAAAAAGACGGGACAAGGACGGTTGCCCTCACTGATCTGCCCGGCAGACCGGCAATTCGGCGCCGGCCGCCAACGACCCGGGGATTCTGCATACACTGACGGTATGACGCACGCCGCACCGCTGATCGCACTGAACGTGGGAAACACCCGGACCCAGCTCGGCCGGTTCGAGGATGGCAAGCTCGCCGCCACCGAACGGTTTGAGAACCGGAGTCTCTCCGATCTGGTCCAGCAGGTCGTCGCGTGGTGGCGCGCGATGGACGGCAATTCCGGCCGATCGATCGTGCTCGCCTCGGTCAACGATGATCTGGCCCGGCGGCTGATCTCCGCCATCGAGGATCAGCTCTCCGTCGAGGTCTACCGGGTGGGTGAAGATCTTCCGGTTCCGGTCGGCCAGCAGCTCGATCCGGAGACCCTGACGGGAGTCGATCGACTGCTGAACGCCGCCGCGGCGTACGACATTCTCGGTCAGGCGTGCGTGGTGATCGATGCCGGCACGGCGGTGACCGTCGATTTCGTGGATGGTGAGGGCACGTTTCACGGCGGCGCGATTGCGCCGGGCGCCCGTCTGCAGCTTCAGGCGCTCCACCAGTTCACCTCGGCGCTGCCGGAGATTGATTTCCGGGCCCCCGAAGATGAAGCGTTCGGCCGCAACACCGCCGAGGCGATGCTGCAGGGCGTCTTTTACGGAATCCGCGGCATGGTGTGGAAGCTCGTCGAGCAGTACGCCGACCGGTACGGGGCGTATCCGACCATCGTGGCGACGGGGGGCGATGCGGAGCTGCTCTTCAGCGATGACGAATTGGTTGAGCGGGTCGTGCCGGAGCTCACCTTGCTGGGCATTGCCGCGTGTGTGAAGCAGGCGCTGCGCTCGGCCGATGAAGAAGAACGGGGCTGAGCGGAAGAATCGTGGCGGCACGGGCGACCATCCTGACCGCGCGGGGGCCGGGCGCGATTGCGATCCTGCAGATGGACGGCGCGGGCGCGGACGACCTGCTCGGGCCGCTTTCGAAACTCACCGGCCGCGCGGACTGGCCGCTCGGCCGGCTGCGTCTGGTTCCGTTTGCCGACATCGACGAAGGGCTTGCCGCGCGGTTGACCCCGACCGTGGTGCAGCTCATGCCCCACGGCGGGCCGAGGGTGGTCCAGCGACTGCTGGAGTGGCTCGCTGCAGAGGGCGTTCGGATCGAGCGAAGTGATGCGATCGAGGCGCGGACGTTGTATCCCGAAGCGGAGAGCGATCGGGAAGCCGGAACGTTGCGGGCGTTGGCCCAAGCCGCCAGCCCCGCCGCCATCGATCCGCTCCTGGCTCAGCTTGCGTTGGCGTTCGATCCGCGGGATGCAGTCGAAGGGGACCGGGAGCGTTCGGCGCGGTTGAACCGGCTCATTCATCCGCCCCTTGTGGTTCTGGCCGGCCCGCCCAACGTGGGCAAAAGCACGCTCAGCAACGCGCTGGTCGGTCGTTCGATGTCGATTGCGCTCGATCAGCCGGGCACCACGCGGGATTACACCGCCGCGATGATCGAGCTGCGCGGTCTGGTCGTGCGCTGGCACGACACGCCCGGCCTGCACGAGACGAACGACAGAATCGAAGCGCGGGCGATCGCGCTGTCGAAGCGATTGATGCAGGAGGCGGATCTGTTGATCGCGATGACCGATGCGGATCACGACTGGCCGGCTCTGCCGCGAAGCGCCGACCTGCGCATCGCCAATAAGGCGGATCTCCGGCGGCGGAAGGATGCGGATCTTCTGCTTGCCGCCGCCACCGGCGAGGGCGTGGCGGAACTGGTCGGGCGGATTCGCGATCTGCTGGTTCATCCCGGCGACGAAGCCGCGGCGCTCCGGCGGCCCTGGCTCTTCGAGAATGCGATCACCGGCGCAGCCGCACCGTCATCTTCCACCCGGCCACCAGCATGAATCGCACGGTTCAGCGGTGATCCATCGTCCTTTCGATCCCCCGGCGGGGCGTGGTATAATGCCCCGTTCGTCATCCGAAACCGAAAAACGAAACCCGAATTGAGGAGATCCATGCTTCGAGTTCGCCCCTTTGCCGCCCTGCACCCGTCCGCTAACAAAGCCCCGCGCA
>SKZB01000144.1 GCA_007127615.1 Phycisphaerales bacterium
AGTTGCCGGCCACGTCGCCGTCCGGGCCGCCGGTCATCTTGATGGTGAAGGGATGCTCTTTCGGCTGATAGCCGAAGGCGTGCAGCATCGTGTCGAGGAAGACGATGACGCCTTCGCTGGTGACGCCGTACTCCTTGTGGTTGATACCGGCGCCCGGCTTGGAACTCATCAGCGCCGTCGGTGCCGGATAACTGCGTCGACGGGCACGATCGACCACCCAGTCGATCAGCTCCGGCGTGATGTTTTCATCCGGTCCGAAGTACAACAATTCTTCCTGCCCGTTCCGGTTCACGATCAGCGACCGGGTCTGTTCATCCGGCGTGATGAGATCGAGAATGCTGTCCACGAAGCCCTTGACGCTGCGCGCCACCGTCGCCCCGGGCGCGATGAGGACGGTGGCCTTGGCGCCGCCCTCGGGGATGTCCTTGTTCTTCAGTTGCTGCGCGAACGCGAGACCGTACGCTTCATCGTACAGCCGCTCGGATTCCCGCGCGTGCTGTTCGAGACCGATGGGGCAGACCGCTCGAACACCGCCGCGGGCGATATCGCGGAATCGAACGTGGAAGCCGTTGAAGTCCCGGCCGTGCACGAAGAACACGCCGTAGGGAATCTCCGGCCGTTCTTCGCTGGCCATGAACGCGGGGTCGAGTCGAATCGCAAGTCCGTATCGCTCTTCGATGTAGACATTGGTCCGCAGCGTGGAGTCCACCGCCTGAAGCATCTTGCCGAGGACCGCCCGCGCGTCTTCGAGATCAACCGACTGCGCGATGTTCTCTTCGATCGCGCTGCGGCGGGCCAGGTCATCTTCGGCCTCCAGCGGCGCGTATGGATTGAACCGGTCGAGGAAGAGCCGAACGATCTCCCGGGTATGCTTGAGGTTCTTCTCGGCAATTCGCGCAATTCGGTCCGGGTTGAATGCGTAGGGATTCTGTTTGACCAGAACCTGGTGGACGAGATCGCACAAGCCCGTGATGATCTCGGCGTGCACGATATCCAGTGAGTCGTGGCGGTAGGCCAGCTCGAGCGTGCGGTCGTCGATCCACTTGTTCCGAAGCAGGTCGCGGCGAACCGTGGCCCAGAGTGCGCTCTGCGGATCGATCGGGCCGCCGTCCGGTCCCTGAATGACGAAGCCGAGCAGACTGATCGTTCCGTTCGCACCGTCGTTGATGACATCCAGATACGCGCGGTGAATGTTGATCGATGAATGCGCGAGGCGCCGGGCGATGCGCTCGAACATGATGCGCTGGCCGGCATTCCCGACCGCGACCGTGATGCGGCACTGGGACGGATCGGATTCCGGCTCCAGCGAGATCGCCGTGCCGTCCGTTCCGGCAACCTGCCGGTAGAGCACGCGGTTCTTGTTCAACCGTAACGGCGTCACCGTCAGGACGTACTCCGCGCGGCACCCGGCGAGATGCTGATCGATTTCCCCTTCGGTGAAGTCGAGCTGATGTTCGCCGGCGTACGCCACCACCTGACGGCGCTTGGTCGCCTGTTCCGGATCGCTCGGGTCGTACAGCGGGCTCTCGCCGAACTCAAAGGTATCGAGCACGAGCTGTCCGTCCAGGGCGGTGTGAATCTTTGCCGCACGCAGCGGGCGATCGTGGGGCAGATCGCGCACCAGCTCCGCGAGCACGCCCGGGTAGTCCAGCGGCCGCATGCTCGTCCATTCCGTGCCATCCTCGCTGCGCAGGGTCAATTCCAGCGGCCGGTTGGAGGCCTTCGCCGCGATGATCGCGCGGAGGTGGCTGAGCTGGGTCAGGTAGTCCGTATCCTGGAAATACATGAGGGGCATGTTTTTCTGGAACCACGGCACCACCGCATCGGCCGTTTCGCGCAGGCCCTGGACCAACTCGTCCACGACGGCGTGAGAGTCGACCGGCTTGCCGTCCACAAACTGCATGGTTTCTTCACCCATGAAAACTTCTGCTCTGGAGACCGGGGTTTGTGAGATTCCGAAGACGTCGCAATCCGGAAGGGTAGACAATTCTTCGCGCGAAACAAGTCAGCGGCCGAAGGAACATCGTCCCGTCGGGCTCTGATCAGCGCGAACTTCTCCGCCCGCCCGTTCGGGAGAGCGCCGAGCGAACGTGAAGAAACGTCGGATGATCCCGGACGGTCGCCCCGGGGCAATTTCATTTTCCGCCCGAAAATTGCCCCGTCTGACCGGGGTCGCTAGCGTGTTCGCATGTTCACCGGTCTCATCCAGCGGCTTGGACGTGTCTCACATCGGGAAGAGACCGACCGCGGCGCCCGATTCGTGATTCGTCCCGTTCCCGGGACGCCGGCTTGGCCCGGGTCGCCGCCGGTCCGGGGTGATTCGATCGCCGTCAATGGCTGCTGTCTGACTTTGACCAATGATTTCGGGGGTGACTTCGCGGATGGCTCCGGGGATGATTCCGGGAAGGAAGCCCTGCATTTCGATGTCATTCGGCAGACCCTGCGCCTGACCACCCTGAACGAACTGAGGGACGGGCAGACGGTTCATCTGGAAACGGCGGCGACACCGTCCACCGCGCTGGGCGGGCATATCGTCCAGGGGCACATCGACGGCGTCGGACGCGTCGTTGGTGTGGATCAGTCCGGGGGCGAATGGCGCGTCAAAATTGAACCGCCGGAGAATCTTCTTGACGGGATCATCGACCGGGGCTCGATCGCGGTGAACGGCGTCTCCCTCACCGTGGCGGAGAGGCGGGAACGATCGTTCGTCGTGGCGCTGATCCCGA
>SKZB01000184.1 GCA_007127615.1 Phycisphaerales bacterium
CCCGCCTGATCCCCCCCAGCGCCATCCGGCCGAACCGGCTCCCGACCCCCATCGGTCATTCGGCGGAGCCGGACGCCGAGCGGGCCTCTTCGAGCAGGCGCTGGATGTTTTCACTGTCGCCCCGGATCTTGTCGTCGGCGTACTCCGACGTGTCGAGCATGGCGAGGGCCATGAACAATCCGACGAAAGCGATCGATGAGACCAGCACGAAGCTGTTGAACCGGCGGTCCCAGAAGAGGTGCATGAAGAAGAGGCAGACGAGAACGGCCTTCACCGTCGCGATGGCGATGGCGCCGATCACGTTCAATTCGTAGATGTCCCACTGCGTGAAGTCGATCTGGGCCGCGGCGACGGTGATGACCGTCAGGATGAGCAGCGCGATCCCGTTCAGGACGAGGTACCGGATCGGCACGACATGGCCCACGCCGTGGTGGTCATCGTGGGATTCCGGCGATGAGGTTTTCGAGCGGTCGTTGTTCATCGGAGTTTCATCAACGAAAAGGTCGGGGGCGGGATGGGTGCTGTAAGTCGGAGGGTTTCGGGGGGCCTGAGACGATCAGCCGCTAGATGAGATAGAAGAGCGGGAAGAGGAAGATCCAGATCAGGTCGACGATGTGCCAGTACAGACCGCCGAGATCGACCGGCGTGAAGTAGTCGCTGCCGAAGTGCCCGAGGGCCGCGCGGTAGATCAGCCAGCCGATCACGATCATGCCGACGAGCACGTGGATGCCGTGCAGCCCCGTCATCATGAAGTAGATGTTAAAGAACATATGGGCGTTAACCGGCCGGTTGGGATCCTGAAGCGGATGCACCTTGGACTTCTCGCCCCGAACGTGTCGGGCTCTGACCGCGTCGGGGTCAAACCCCGCCGGGCCGACCGCCGCCGGCGCGACGGATGAAACTTCACCGAAGCGCGGCCGATCGATCTGAGCGGGACGACCTTCCCGTTCCCGCTCCGCCGCTTCGATACGAAGCGCCAGCAGCGTATGGCGGTCGATGATCGGAAGATCGGGATTCCAGTAGTTGGACGCCTCGAGGTTCGGAGGCGGATCATAGAACGCCGCCCCGGGCAGAATGCCTTCCTGGATCTTGTCCGAGT
Source organism: Phycisphaerales bacterium (assembly GCA_007127615.1). Classification (GTDB taxonomy): domain Bacteria; phylum Planctomycetota; class Phycisphaerae; order Phycisphaerales; family SM1A02; genus SKZB01. The sequence goes on from SKZB01000184.1 coordinate 1,100, forward strand.
ACTCGAAGAACTTGATGAGCATGAAGCCGCACGCGCCGAGAAACGTGAGGATCAGACAGACCAGCAGCGCCTTCTGCCGGTTGAGCTGCGCGTAGGTGACCGCCATCGCCATCGTCAGACTGCTGAGGATGAGGATCACCGTGTTGACCGCACCCATCGTGACGTCGAGGTACTCACTGCCGTAGGCGTAGAGTTCCGGGTTGTTGCCGCGCCAGACGGCGTAGGCGACGAAGAGCCCGCCGAAGAGCAGGACTTCCGTCGCGAGGAAGAGCCACATCCCGAGTTTGCCCGCCTCGAACTGCTGCTGGAGGTTGTCCCAGTGGTGACCGAGGTGCTCGGGATGGTCTCCGTGACCGTGTTGTTCATGCGAATGCGACACGTTGGTTCCTTACGTTCCTGATCCCCATGATCCTGATGATCGTCTGATGATTCAAACTGTGGACACGCTCAGCTCGGCCCAGTCCACCGTAAACTCACCCCGTGCCCTCTTCACCCGGCCGCGGCACATCTTCGCGCCACGTGTAGCCCTGCTCCTTCTCGTCCCATTCGAGCACGCTGAAGTCGTAACAATCGCCGACGGTCGGCGTTTCGGCAAAGTTGTCGTGCGGCGGCGGCGACGCGCACTGCCACTCGAGCGAGCGGCCGCCCCACGGGTTGGCCGGCGCCCGCACGCCGAAGAAGATCGAGTGCAGGAGATAGCCCGCGGTGAGGAAGAACCCCGCCGCCATCACCAGCGAGCCGATCGTGGAAAGCTGGTGGTAGAACTCGAACAACTGCACCGTCTCCGGAAGGTAATCGTCGTACTGAGCGTACCGGCGGGGCATGCCCTGGCTGCCCAGCATGAACTGCGGGAAGAACGTCAGGTTGAAGCCGAGGAATACCAGCCCGCAGCCGATGCGGCCCCAGAATTCGCTGTACATCTTTCCGGTCATCTTCGGCCACCAGTGGTGCATGCCGCCGATCATCGCCAGCAGCGCCGAGCCCATCATCACGTAGTGGAAGTGGGCGACGACGAAGTAGGTGTCGTGCAGGTGGATGTCCGTCGCCAGCGTGCCGAGGTGAAGTCCGGTCAGCCCGCCGATCGAGAAGATGAAGATGAACGACAGCGCGTACAGCATCGGCGTGTTGAGCGAGATCGAACCCTTGTACATCGTGGCCAGCCAGTTGAAGACCTTGATCGCCGAGGGGATCGACACGCTGAAGGTGATGAATGAGAAGATCACGTTCATCAGCGACGACTGGCCGGAGGTGAACATGTGGTGGCCCCAGACGAGGAAGCCGAAGATCGCGATGGCGATCGAGCTGAACGCGATGAACTTGTAGCCGAAGATGTGCTTGTGGCTGTGAATCGAGATCAGTTCACTGATGATGCCCATCGCGGGCAGGATCATGATGTAGACCGCGGGGTGGGAGTAGAACCAGAAGAAGTGCTGGTAGAGCACCGGATCACCGCCGAGGGAGGGATCGAAGATCCCGATACCGAAGGCCCGCTCCACCGCGAGCAGCATCAGCGTGATGCCGAGCACGGGCGTCGCGAGCACCTGAATGATGGCGGTGGCGTAGATCGCCCAGAGGAAGAGCGGCATGCGGAACCAGGTCATCCCCGGCGGGCGGAGACGGTGGATCGTCACGATGAAGTTCATCCCGGTGAAGATCGACGAGAAGCCGAGGATGAAGGCCGCGGTCAGCGCGGGGATCACGCCGCCCATCGCCGAGTCGGTATCCGTCGAGTAGGGCGTATAGAACGTCCAGCCGGTATCCAGACCGCCGGTGACCAGCGCGAGCAGGAAGACCAGCGCGCCGACGACCCACAGGTGGTAGCTGAAGAGGTTGAGCCGGGGAAACGCCACGTCCTTCGCCCCGAGCATGATCGGCAGAACGAAGTTGCCCAGGGCGGCGGGGATCGACGGAATGATCACGAGGAAGACCATGATCGCCCCGTGCAGGGTGAAGATCTGGTTGTACTGATCCTGCGTGAAGAGAGACGCTTCGGGGGACCAGAGCTGAAGGCGGATCAGGACCGCGAGCATGCCGCCGACAAAGAAGCTGAGCAGCACCGAGCACAGGTACATCATCCCGATGCGTTTATGGTCGAGCGTGAAGATCCACGACATGATGCCACGGGTGTGGTTCAGGTAATTCGTTCCGCTCGGATGGGTACTCAGGGTGCTCATGATGCTGGCTCATTCGGAAAGCATTCGGAGAGGTGGGTCACAGAAGCCGTCTTCGTTCCCCACACAAGGCGGTCGTCCCCGACGTAACGCGGTCGTTTGATCGATCTCACTGCCACTCCTCGAGCAGGTTGCCCTCATCGTCGAAACGGTCGAGGTGACGGATGAACTGAACCAGAGCGCGGAGTTCTCTTTCGCGGAGCTGACCGCGGAAGCTCGGCATCAGGTTGCCGTACCCCTCGGTGATGTCCTGAGCCGGGTAGATGATCGACTCCTTGACGTAGTTCTCATCGACGGTGACGGTGCGGCCGTCAGCGAGACGCCGCTCCTGCCCCCACAATTCGTGCGTCTCGCGGAACGAGGGTCCAATACCGGGCGCGCCGTCAAGCGAATGGCACTGCACGCACCGGTTGTACAACCGCTTGCCCGCCACGAACAACCGTTCCTCCGGAATGTCTTCGATCCACCGAAGCAGTTCTTCAAGCTTTTCCTCGAACTCATCTTCTTCGTACACCTCAACCACCGCACCCATGGTCGCGTGGCCGGTACCGCAGTATTCCGTGCAGAAAAGGTCGTAGCGGCCGGTGGCGCTGGCTTCGAACCAGAGGTAGGTGTACCGGCCGGGCACAACGTCCTGCTTCACGCGAAATGCGGGAATGAACAGCGAGTGAAGGACATCCTGCGAGGTCATCATCAACCGCACGGGCCGTCCCTTCGGGATGGTCAGTGTTTCCGTCTCAATCGCGCCGCTCGGATGCTGAAAGGTCCAGCCCCACTTCTGCGCCGTGACGTCAATCTCATACGCATCCACCGGCACCGAACGCAGATTGATGTAACCGGTCATCCCCATGTAGAAGATCACGATCACGATGATCACGGGAATGATCGTCCAGGTCAGCTCCAGTGGCGTGTTATGGGAGGGGCTGGCGGCACTCTTGTGGCCCTCCACCCGGCGGTACTTCACCATGAAGTAGCCCATGAGGACCACGATCAGCACGAAGAAGAAGACCGAGATCCATGTGATGAGCATGAAGATCGAGTCGATCTCGCCGGAGACGGTCGAGGCCTGTTCCGGCATCCAGAATCCGCGGCGGGGCGCTGCCGCCGCCAGCAGCGGCGACGAACAGAACAGGTTCATCAGCATGGTCATTGCTCAACCCCCGTGGTTGCGGCGGTCGGCGCGGAGCCGGCCGTCTCGGGATCATTCTTCAGGGAACGCTTCTGCCCCTCTTCGAACCGGCTGCCGCGCCACCAGAGGAGCGTCAGTCCCAGGGCCATGACCGTGAGGGTCAAGAGCGCGCCGGAACGCATCACCTTCCACGCCACCGGGGCGTAGGTGTTCGTCCGCGGGTCGTACTGGAAACAGGTGAAGAGCAGGAACCGGTCCATCGGCGAACCGATCGAACCCTGCGAGGCTTCCACCAGGGCGAAGCGCAGATCCTGACCGCGGAACATCACCCCGCCCATGTACTGCGCGATCCGGCCCGTGGGCGTGATGAACTGAATGCTCGACGGATGGGCGTACTCACCGGACCTCTCGTCGTAGCGGAAGCCGAAACCGACCGCGTCGGCGAGCTTTTGAATATTCTCTTCGGTGCCGGTCAGGAACGCCCAGCCCTCCGCCGCGGTCTCGCGGCCGTACATCCCGGCGTAACGGTTCTTGAACGCCAGCGCCTGATCGGGCTTCTCGTTGGGATTGATCGACACGGTGACGATGTTGAACTCCTCGCCGGCCGACCACTCCAGTTCCTTCAGCCCCTCGATCAGACCGTTCAGCGTCAGGTGGCAGAGCTGGGGGCAGGTGTAGTAGTTCAGCGTGAGCAGGACCGGGCGGCCATCGGCAAAGTAATCGCCGAACGTAACCGTCTCGCCGTATTCGTTGGTGAACTCGACATCGAAGGGCACCTGCTCGTTGAGGCGCTGGGTGACTTCCACGCCTTCCATCTCTTCCGGCACCTGATCGTAAAACGACTGGGCGTGTCCCGTCGCGGGCAGCGCGGCCGGAAGCAGACCGGCGGCGCCGATCAGCGCGGCGGAGACGGCCGGAACGATTGACTTCGCGCCCAATCGCTTTCCTTCACCTGCTTCGCGTGTTGTCTGCCGTTTCAGGAACATGGCTCCTCACTTTCTGACGATCACACTGGCTCAGACCGGCTTCAGAGCGGGGCCGCCCGAAAGCCGGTTACATCTTCAGCGGCGGCCTCGATTGACCCGCTCCAGATACCGATCCATCGCTTCGTCGATGGGAATGACGCGCGCGGTGTACGCTTCGCCGGCCACATCTTCCCTGGTCTCTTCCCGGGCCGGACCTTCGAGTCGCTCGCGCTGGGCTTCGAGATGGGCGCTCAACGGCGCCACATCCCGCGAGATGACTTGAACTTCCTGCTCACGATCGTAGGCGCCGTAGTAGAGCGCCACCAGACCGAGAACGATGACAATCAGCAGGCAGGTGCCGACGATACCGATCAACCAGGTCGGGCCGTCGAGCGGATCTTCATGATCACCGGGATTATGTTCGTAGACCTGACTCACGTGGATCACTCCGTCATTTCTTCGTCCGCTTGTCAACCGCGGACAATCGCCTTACATGTTTTCGAACGCCAGGGCCTCATGGAGTCGCGGATCGCGCTCGGGAATGAGTGAACATTTCGCCAGGCGCTGCACCGTGCCCGCCGCCAGCAGTCCCGCCAGCCCGATGAGCAGTGCGACATCGAGCAGATGCGGCGTGAAGCCGAGCATTTCGTTGGTGACCTCGGCCCGGAAATCCGGAAGCGTCGCCGCCTGGTAGAGCGTCGACTCGGGCATGGTCGGCATCACCAGCCAGTACATATCCACCGCGTGCATCACCAGCAGCCAGCCGGCGATCGTCGCCAGAATCGGCTTGGCCCGTTTCGTGTGCTTGGTCAAGAGCGCCAGGAACGGCAGGCCGAAGTGGCCGACCAGCAGGAGCAGCGAGACCCACGCCCAGCCGCCACTCATCCGCGTGATGTACCAGCCGGTGGTTTCGGGAATGTTGGCGTACCAGAGCAGCATGAACTGGCTGAAGGCGATGTACGCCCAGAAGACCACGCCGAAGGCGAAGAGCAGCTTGCCGAGGTCCTGGTAGTGTTCCAGAGTGACTTCGTTCTCGATCCGGCCCGCTCGCTGCAGGAGATAGATCACCACGATCGTCGTGGCGAAGAATCCGCACGCGCTGGCGGCGAAGAAGTAGACCGGGAAGATCGTGCTGAACCAGTGCGCCTCGAGCGACATGATCCAGTCGAAGGCCGCGAAGCTGAGCGTGAACGCAAAGGCGAACATGCTCAGCGGGGCCCACCACTGCATCCGGCTCGTGATCGCGGGGTCGCCCGACTCATCCTGGGCGGCGGAGTTGTTCACGAAGAACCTCGCCAGCATCGCCCAGACGACGAAGAAGATCACCGCCCGCACCAGCCAGAAGATCGGCACCTGGGAGTCATAGTGCAGCGGGAAGAAAAAGTAGCCCACCTTGTGTTCCAGCAGCATGTCCCCTTCCGGGTGCATCCAGTGGTAGATGTGGCTCATCCACACCGCCGCGAGAATGGGCAGGAAGAGGATCCAGATCCAGGTCAGGTTCCACGCCAGTGCTTCGGCGATGCGGCGCACCGTAACGCTCCAGCCGGCGCGGGTCAGGTGCTGCAGAATCGTGAAGAAGAGCCCCCCGAGACAGATCGCCAGGATCGTCGAGAAGGCGAAGACGTACGCGCGGAAGAAGCGGTCGATCGAATCCAGCGCGAAGATGCCGAGCAGGATCGCCAGGCCGACCCCGGCGATCGCGACGATGACGCCGAGACGGAAGGATCGCGGCCCGAGGTCGCCGAGTTGGAGGCGTTCGTTGCCGGCCGCCGAAGTGTTGCCGAAGGGTGCGCTCACGAATCATCCTCCTGATCGGCGTTCTGGCTGATCTGCATGGCCTGGACGTAGGCGGCGATCGCCCAGCGGTCCTCAACGGGAATCTGCGAGGCGTACCCGGCCATGTTCCGCGCGCCGTGCGTGATCACGTGGTAGAGCTCGCCCACGGGTTTTTCGAGAATCTCCCGGCTATGCAGATCGGTCGGCGGAACCCACACCGTGCCGTGCCGGCCGGATTCAACGAGCTCCTGGGCCCGATTGTGCACCATGCCGTCGCCGAAACCCGCCACGCCGTGACAGATCGCGCAGAAGATGTCGTACCGTTCCCGGCCCCGCTCCAGAAACGCCCGGTCCACTTCGATCCGGATCGGAATCGTGTCCGCCCAGTCGTCGCCGACCATGCCGTCATAGAAGTGCTCATCCTCACGGAGATGACCGCGGGCCACCGTGCCGGAGGTGCGCGGCCGCATGGCGCGGCCGTCGCGGAACATCGGATTGGCCTGCTGCGTGTCGAAGCGGTTCTGCACCCCCATGTCCTGCTGCAACTGAATGCGCGGCAGGGGCGAGTGGGTCGCGCGGGCGTAGGCGATGACCGCCGGCGGAATCATCACCAGGACCAGCAGAATCATGCCCGCATAGATGAACGGACGGGGCAGTTGCGATTGGTTCCGGCTCATGATTCAAGCTCCTCCATCGAGACCGGATCGAGCTCCTCGAGCAGCGCCCGGGTCTTCTGGCGGCTGAACTTCGGATCGCGGGATTCGACCACCAGGAAGAACCGGTCATCCGTCACCCGCGCAAAGCGCTTGCTCTTGAAAACGGGGTGATAGAACGTCGGCAGCTTGTTGAAAACAAGCATGCCGAAGAAAACGGTGCTCGCCGCCATGAGAATCGTCAGCTCGAAGATGACGGGAATGAACGCGGGGTAGCTGTGGAACGGCTTGCCGCTGACGAGAAACTCGTAGCCGCGCACCGGCACGACCAGCCAGAACTCGAGCCCGGTCGCGTTGGTGAAGACTTCCAGCAGCAGACCGAGCACCACCCCGGTCAACCCGCCGAAGAAGGCCAGGATCGGCAGGATCGTCGGCTTGATGCCCATCGCCCGGTCGAGCCCGTGCACCGGGAAGGGCGTGTGGCAATCCCACCAGCGGTACCCGGCATCACGAACTTTTTCCGCTGCCCGCATGATCTGGGCGGGGGTGGTGAACTCCGCCATCACGCCGTACAGATGGCGCTCGGGAATCGGTTCGTTCCCGGCGGGCGTCGACTGCGGGGCGCTCGTCGGCATGGTCGTCATGACTTCACCTCCGCTTTTCCACCGTCGTGTCGGTGATCGTCGTCATCATCATGGTGGCCGTGGTGCGGGTCCGCCTGGGGCATGATCGCCTTCACTTCCGCCATGGCGATCACCGGCAGGAACCGGATAAAGAGGAGGAACAGCGTCAGGAACATGCCGAAGCTGCCGAGCAGGGTCAGCATGTCCACCCACGTCGGACTGAAGTACCCCCAGCTCGAGGGCAGGAAGTCCATCTCCAGCGAAAGCACGATCACGAAACGTTCGAACCACATCCCGACGTTCACGCACATGACCACGAAGAACATGATCGGAATGCTCGTGCGGAACTTCTTCGACCAGAAGAGCTGCGGCGCGACCATGTTGCAGAAGATCATGATCCAGTACGCCCACGCGTGCTGACCGAACATGCGGTTGCGGAATGCGAACCATTCGTACATCGCGCCGGAGTACCAGGCGATGAAGAGTTCCATCATGTAGGCGAAGCCGACCATCGAACCGGTCACCAGGATGATCTTGTTCATGTTCTCCAGGTGACGCATGGTGATGAAGTTCTTGAGCCCCCAGAGCTGACGCGCCGGAATGGCGAGCGTCACCACCATCGCGAAGCCGCCGAAGATCGCCCCCGCGACGAAGTAGGGCGGGAAAATCGTCGTGTGCCAGCCGGGAAGCTGCGACACCGCGAAGTCGAACGACACGACCGAGTGAACCGAAAGGACCAGCGGGGTGGCGAGGGCCGCCAGCAGCAGGTACGCCCGCTCGTAGCGGTGCCAGTGCCGGTTGGATCCGCGCCAGCCCAGGGCAAAGATGCCGTAGCCGATCGCCCGGAGCTTCGTCCTGGCCCGGTCGCGCAGCGTCGCGAGGTCGGGAATCATGCCCATGTACCAGAAGAGCAGCGAGACGGTGAAGTACGCGCTGACCGCAAAGACGTCCCACAGCAGCGGAGAGCGGAACTGCGGCCACATCGCCATCTGGTTGGGAATCGGGAAGACCCACCAGATCACCCAGATGCGGCCGACGTGAATCGCGGGGAAGAGCCCCGCGCACATGACCGCGAAGATTGTCATCGCTTCGGCGAAGCGGTTGATCGCAGTACGCCACTTCTGGCGGAAGAGGAACAGGATCGCGGAGATCAGCGTTCCCGCGTGTCCGATTCCGACCCAGAACACGAAGTTCACGATCGGAAAGCCCCACATGACCGGCGCGTTGTTGCCCCAGACGCCGACACCGGTGGCGAGGAGGTAGAGCACCACCACGCCCAGAATGCCGAACAGGAAGATCGAGATGCCGAAGGTGATGTACCACGCCAGCGGCGGATGGGTTTCCTCGTTGACCCGGCAGACTTCTTCCGTGACCGTATCGAAGCGGTCGTGGTTGAGCACCAGGGGCGCCCGTCGCAACGGATCATCGAACGTGTTGTCAACGACGATGGTGCTCATGCGTTCTGTTTCGCCTCCGACTCAGAGGTCGTGATGGACGCCGCGACTGCCGTGTCCGGCCGCGGGTTTCGCAGCTTGCCGAGATACTTCAGTCGCGGCTTGGTGTTGAACTCCTCGAGCAGTTCGTAACCGCGTTCGTGACGATGCTTCTGAACGACGCGGCTGTTCTCATCGAGCAGGTCACCGAACTCGATCGCCTGCGCCGGGCACGCCTGGGCGCACGCCGTCGTGAAGCTGCCGTCCTCGACGGCCATCCGCCCGGTGATCTTCTCGTCCGGCCGGCGCTGACGGCGCCGCTTGTTCCGGGCATCGATCTTGGCGATCGAGATGCGCTGGACGCAGAAGGTGCATTTTTCCATCACGCCGCGAACGCGGATGGTGACCTCGGGATTGAACTGCATCTGCTCGATCGGGTGGGCCGCGGCCTGCGGCGTCGTGAAGTACTCACGATCGACGTGGGCGAGGCCGATCTCGCGGTAGGGCTTGCGCCGGTGGTAATCAAAGTAGTTGAAGCGGCGCACCTTGTACGGGCAGTTGTTGGAGCAGTACCGCGTGCCGATGCAGCGGTTGTACACCATCACGTTCAGGCCGTCTTCATC
>SKZB01000430.1 GCA_007127615.1 Phycisphaerales bacterium
AATCTGGTTTTCATCCAAGTCAATCGAGCGATTCCGGAGGGGGCAGCGGCCGGATCAATCACGATCCGCCGTGTTCACGCCCGCGATTCCGGTGAAGTCATGACCGCTTTGGAGAGCGCTCAGTCTGATCGTCGGCCACATCCACGCGGACCAGAAGCAACCACCGTCGAACTTGTCGCGCATCTCAACGTAAATTTCGCTGTAGATTTCGCCGGCCGGCGCGGATGCCTTCTGTTTCGTGGTCGAAGCCGTGCCGGATGAACTCGCCATGGCCGGCCCGGTGGTCGGCTTGGACGGAGATGCCGCTTCCGGCGATGCCTCATTCGGCTCGGATGTCGGACGGGACTTCGGCTGGATGCTGACGCCGACGTTGGCGCCGAACGGCCGGGCCGAAGTCACCTTGGGCCGTTGCGGTTCATTGGCGGGCTGATCGGGCGCCGCGCTGCGTGAATCCGGCTCGGGCTGCGGAACCTCCTCGGGCACTTCATCGCGCGTGGCGACTCCGAGTTGACGACGAACCGCGCGTTCCATGATGCCGCGTTCGTGGGCGCGTTCCCGAATTCCGGTGACCTGCTGCCGCAGTCGGATCATTTCCGGCTGCTGTGACTTGAGACGCAGCGAGTTATTGATGTAATAGTGAGCCATTTTCAGATCGCCGCGGTTGTACGCGTCGATCGCCATCTGATTGTAGTTGGCGGTCACCTTGTCGCGGCTGAACGGAAGCAGCCCGGCACGAGCGCCGACCTGGGCCGCTTCGACGTACTCCAGCGAGTCGCGGCCCATCTCCCAGAGTGATTCGTCGTTGAGGATCGTCGGCGTAATCAGGAAGATGATCTCGTTACGGCGGATTCGGTCCTCCTGACCGCGGAAGGCGGCTCCGAGCAGCGGAATATCACCCAGGAGCGGCACCTGACGGCGCGTCTTCTGAATGTCTTCCTCGAAGAGTCCGCCGAGCACCAGCGTTTGACCGTCGCGGACCCGTACGTTCGTGGTCAGTTCGTTCGTAAATTCGTCCGGCAGCGTATCGCCGTCACCGGTGTCGCGCAACGTGGCGAAAGAGACCTTCGGCTGCAGCTCCATGCGAACCATGCCGCCGCGGCTGATGAACGGACGGAAGGACAGGGACACACCGGTGTCGAGGAACTCGACGCGCTGCGTCACGGAGGTTTCCGTCGCCGTCGACGAGCGGTAGGCCACCTTCTCACCGACGAGCACTTCGGCGCGCTGACGGTTCAGGGCCATGATCTTCGGCCGGGCCAGAACGGTGGAATCGGTCACCTCATCGAGCACCCGGAGGAACACGCTGACGTTGTCCTGAATGATGCCCAGTTTCATGCCCCCGCCGGTGGTGGTGCGGCTGGTCAACGCACGGGCACGACCGTCGGTGGGTCGATGGCCGGTGGTTTCGGTCGCGGGCGAACCGGCGCCGCTGTCGATCAAGCCTTCGGGCTGTCCCTTGGAGAAGAGATCGTCCACTGCACTGAAGGGCGTGAACATGTCGGTGAAATCGACGCTGCCCAGGATGCTGAAGTCGATGCCGAAGGCATTGTCTTCGAACAGTCGGGTGCGCAGCACCGTGGCCTCCACCAGCACCTGCTGGGGGGGAGTATCGAGATCGCGCAGAAGACTGGCGATGGCATCCAGATTATCCGGATAGTCGTTCACCACGATCTTGGCGCTGAAGGCATACTCATCCGCGCCCCCGTCATTGATGTCGGCCTTGAATCCCTGCTGAACATCCCCACGCTGCGAAAGCGCGCCGTCATCGCTGAGCAGCGGCTCGACGAACTCCCGGGCGTCGGAGGCGGAGAGATACTCAAGCTCAAAGATGCGGCTTTCGGTCTGCCGCATGGATCGCTCGATCTCCCCGAGTTCCGCCTGGGTGTAGATGTAGATGAAGTTGCCTTCTTCGATGTAACCGTAGCCGTTGACGCGAAGAATCGCGTCGAGGGCTTCGTAGAAGGTCACGTCGTAGAGGTTGGCGGTGACCGTTGCGGAGACGCTCTTGCTGGTGATGATGTTCTTCTTGCTCTGGATCGAGAGCATCTGAAGAACCTGGGCCAGATCAGTGTCCTGGACGGCGAGATCCACCGTGCCGTAGTCGGTCACACTGACGTCGTTGCCTCCGTCGCGGTTTTGCCCGTTTGCCGTGTCCACCAGCAACCCGCAGGCCGCACAGACGGACAGCACGGATCCAAAAAAAAGCCCGCGGCATGTCGTGATGTTCTGAATCATGGAGATGGCTCCCTGGCAAATTCGCGTTGAACGAGTGTTCACTGACCCAACTGGGTCATCCGAAGCTCGAACTTCCTCCCCTCGAAGTCGAGCGTAACTGTCCGATGACTGACTTCCTTCAGAATGAATTCAAACTCCTGGCTCGTGCCCGTCGTGATGGTCTGGCCGATCCGGTACGCCTTGCCACTGATGATCGCCATGGGCGGGGGACCGCTCATCACGGCCTCGAGTGCGAGGCGCTCGGCAGCTTCCTTCAGCCGAGCCGTCAGCCGCGCTTCGCGCGACTCTGAATCTTCGACCGGATACGCCGCCGACTTGCCATCATTCGGTGAGCCGGCGTCGCCGATCTCCGGTTTCGGAAAATAGATGGGGTCGATAACGAACGGATCGCGTCCGGGACGACGGTCCAATCGGATATTCACCAGACTCGGCTCGCGTGATGCGCTGGAGGGCATCGCACGGTCGGAGAAATTCATG
>SKZB01000197.1 GCA_007127615.1 Phycisphaerales bacterium
ATGAAAGCGAAGGGGATCGAGCTCGTTCGTTCATTCGGGGAGTTATGGATCATCATGGAAGGTACGCTCGCGCTGGAAGACGGCACAGAAATGAGCATGCACACCACGCTTGGTTATGATCCGCAGCGTGAAAAGTTCGTCGGGTCCTGTGCCTGTTCGCCCATGACCCATCTCTGGGTGTACGAAGCGAGCGAATGGGATGAGGATGGCAACACGCTCACCATGTTCACGGAAGGCCCGAGCATGAGTCCCGGGGCGGAGGGCGCGACGGCGAGATACAAGGACGTCGTCGAGCTCAAGGGCGGTGACGAACGGCTCATGACCTCGCACGTGCTCGACGATGACGGGCAGTGGCGACACTTTTCAACCTTGACGTACCGCCGACAGAAGTGATCGACCGGAGTGTCTGCTTTCGCGGGCCTGGAGGCACGAAGGCACGGAGGCACAGAGGCACGGAGGGGTGGAGTGACGGAGTAACGGGGTGACGAAGGGCGAACAACGGCTGGAGACGGGCGACGCACACCCGGAAGACCGGCTCAGCGTTAAGGTCTTGCCCGAAGGCGCGGTGCCGGCTTGTCGCAACCCACGCGGATTCAGAAGCTGAGCGACAGTCCGATCAGCGGGCCGTGTTGCACGACATCCCAGGTGAATCGGCGGTCACCGCTGCCGCGGCTGAAATCCTGCCCGATCGCGCGGTAGCCGAGCGAAAGCGTGGCGCGGTGGCCAAAGAATCGAAAGTCGTAGCCGAGGAGCGCGGTGACTTTCCAGGTGAAATCGGAGTTGATGCCGAAGCCGCCGACATCGCCGCCGAGGAAGACATGCCAATGCCGCGCGAACGGATACGTCAGTTGCGCACCAACGATCGGATCGAACCAGTCCACACGATCACGCAATCGCGGCAGGACGGAAGGGTCGAGTTCCAGATCCAGGTTGGTGTAGCGCACGCCGGCGTAGAGGTCGAAGGTGGCGTTGCGCCATTCGGTCTCGACGCTTTCGGGGCGCCACGCCGCCGCTCGGTACATGAGGCCGAAGTCCAGCAGAGTCTGCCGATAGGTCACATCCACATCGGGAAACCCCGGCGCGGTGGGGACGTCGTCGACGCCGATTCTGGCAAACATGCCGTCAACAAAGAGTCCCCAGCGCTGGTAGCCGAGTTCCATGCGGCCGTTGAAGACGAACAGCGAATCGGAATCGCGCAGAACATCCCGGAAACTGCCGCTGATGTCCGCTTCCCGTCCGAGTGCGCCGAGATCGCCGTCCACGCTCACCATCCATACCCAAGCGGTCAGCTCAAACCGCCAGGGATCATGCGTTTGATCCATGCCGGCCGATCCGGGTTCGGTCGCATGACGCTCCGGTATCACACCTCGAGAGTGCTCGATCGACGACCGGACACTTGAGATTGCAGAAGCGGAGGAACTGGCGAAAAGCCAGGCAACCGCGATGGTCGCGATGAAGGAGGGCTTCTGTCGACCGGGCATGGTGCAGTCCTTCCGGATTCGGGTGAAGACAAATGGATTGGATCACGGCATCAAAGGCAGTCGGCGGGCGGTCTCGCAGGTTACGTTGATACCGGATGTCATGGTGCGCTCCTTGCCGTTCATAACCCGGCCAGGCGCTGCGCGGTGTCGCGTTCGACGAGTTCGTCGATCAACGGCTGCAGATCGCCCGCCATGATCGAACCGAGATTGTAACTCTCGCCCGTGCGGTGATCGACGACGATGTTCTCTTTCCACCGGTAGGTGCGAATCTTCTCCGCGCGGCTGCCCCGACCGATCATTGCATTGCGCGTCTCGGCGCGTTCCGTATCCGCCGCGGCCTTCTGCTGTTCGTACAGACGCGCTTTGAGCAGCTTCCACGCCTTCTCCCGGTTCTGCGTCTGGCTCTTGGTTTCCTGCATGCGCACCTCGATGCCGGTCGGTTCGTGAATCAGGTGTACCGCAGTGGCGACCTTGTTCACGTTCTGTCCGCCCGGTCCCTGGGCCGTCGTGATTGATTCCTTCACATCGTTCGGATCGAGATCAACCTCGACTTCCTCCGGCTCGGGCAGCACCGCCACGGTGGCGGTCGAGGTATGCACCCGTCCCTGCGTTTCCGTGGCGGGTACGCGCTTGACCTGATGCGTGCCGCCTTCGTACCCGAGTTGGGCCCAGACGCCTTCGCCGGCCAGACTGAGCGTGGCGTGCTTGAACCCGCCCATTTCGGCCGGGGCGTCCTGCAGCCATTCGACCTTCCAGCGCTTGCCGGCGGCGAACTTCTCGTACATCGCGATCAGGTCGCCCGCCCAGAGGCCGGCTTCATCGCCGCCCACGCCCGCGCGCACTTCGAGGATGACCGAGCCGATCGATTGATCATCCGCGGTGACGAGCCGTTTCTGCAGCGCATCCATCAGTGATTCGGCCTTGTCTTCGAGTGCCGGGAGTTCCTCGCGCGCCAGTTCGATGAGCTCGCGATCCTCATCCGCCTGAATGATCGCGCGGTGCTCTTCGATCGATTTCTGCGTTTCGCGCCAGGCGCGGTAGCGCTCGACGACCGGCTCGATCGCGGCTTTGCGTACCGAGAGCCGGCGTACTTCGTGATGATCGGCGAGGACGAGCGGGTCGAGCAGTCGCTGTTCAAGCTCGGCGTACTGTCGATCGATTTCATCCAGCTTCCGCCGCAGATTCTCCGCCACCGAAGCGCTCATGTCGTCTGCACCTCGAA
>SKZB01000007.1 GCA_007127615.1 Phycisphaerales bacterium
AAGCACCATGAACTGTGCCGCAGTCTCCGCCGTTTCGCCGGACTTGCTGATGACGTTGACGACGGTTCGCTCCAGTTTCGGATCGATGCGCCTGACTTCGTCGATCGTCTGGGTGATGAGATCGGGATCGACATTGTCAAGGACGAACAGGCGCGGTCCGTTCCGCTGATCGCGGGGCATGAGGTTGTACGTGGCGGGGTTGAGCGCGCTCTGCAGGGCGATGTTGCCCAGGGCGCTGCCGCCGATCCCGAGGACGATGAGGTTCTCCGTGCGCGGCCGCAATTCTTCGGTGAGGTTCTGGATCGCATCGACGTGCGCCCGTCGCACCGGATCGAAGGGAAGCTCGCGCCAGCGTTCCCAGCCGGTGCCGCGGGTCTGATTGAGCGATTCCGTCAGCTCACGCATCGGCGCCGCGGCGGCTTGGAGCGCGCCTCGTTCAATTCCGTGTTCACCGGCGCGTTCGCTCAGGCAGTTGGTGTAATCGAGCGTGATCGAATCGGTCATGTCGTTTCGGTCATTTCGTTTTGATGGTGGCGCGGCTCAGCGCGGGGAAGTGCGCGGGCTTGAGATTGAGAAACTCCAGCGCGGTCCCGGCGAGCAGGCGCTGTCTGGTCTCATCGGTCAGATCGGTCATCTCTTCGATCATGCGGCCGGGTTCGTGTTCACCCAGTGGGAAGGGGTAATCCGATCCCAGCGCGATCTTCTCTTCACCGACCAGCTTGATCAGATGCCGCAGCATGTCGGGATCGTGCACCAGAGAGTCGAGGTAAAACGTGCCGAGCTGCTCACGCGGTCCGTGGGCGCAATCGCTTGCGCAGAGATCCGGCCGGACGTCGTATCCGTGCTGAATGCGCCCGATGGTGCCGGGGAAGGAGCCGCCGCCGTGGGCGAAACCGATGCGAAGGTGGGGGAGCCGTTCGAGCACACCGCCGAAGAGGACCGAGCAGATCGCCAGCGCGGTTTCCGCGGGCATGCCGACCAGCCAGGGCATCCAGTATTTCTGCATGCGGTCTTTGCCGAACATTTCCCACGGATGAACGAACACCGCCGCCCCGAGTTCCGCCGCCGCTTCGAGGACGGGATAGATCTGCGGGTCGTCGAGGTTGCTGCCGTTGACGTGGCTGCCGATCTCGATGCCGCAGAGCCCCAGTTCGTTCACGCACCGCTCGAGTTCCTGGATCGACCGGTCGGCGTGCTGAAGCGGGACGGTGCCGAGGCCGACGAACCGGTCCGGATAATCGCGGCAGACGCCGGCGAGGTGATCGTTGAGCAGCCGGGACAAATCGTGCGTATCTTCGGGCTTCGCCCAGTAGCCGAACATGACCGGCACGGTGGAGAGCACCTGCACGTCCACGCCGCTCTGATCGCAATCGCTCATCCGGCGCTGGGGCGACCAGCAATTGTCCTGCACTTCGCGGAAGAACTGATCATCGACCCACATCTGGGCGCAACACGGTTTGTGGTGTTCGAGACGAACCCATCCGCCGTAACCGTACCGCTCGCGCAGGTCGGGCCACTTTTCCGGGAGGATGTGGGTGTGCAGATCGATTTTGAAGAAGGGGGAGGACATGGAGAGTTCAGGCATCGAGAAATCGGCAATCGGCCTTTGTCCGTCAATCGGGATCAGGTGAGCCCTGCCAACCGCCCGTACGGGTGGGGCTGCCCTCCGCTTTGACGCATCTTTGCCGGAGGATGCGGATTCTACCAGCGGAGATCCGGGCGTTCGCCGTTCGGCAGGTTCACTATGCTACCCCGGCTTCCCGGACCGCGCCACATCGGTAGGCGGTGCCGCCTTCGGGGGGAAGCCGCATTCCGGACACCGCGGGTGCGCCAGACCGCGGAGGTCGTACTTGCACCCGGGACAAAGGCCGCGGCGTTGACGGGACAACCGGAGCCATCGAACGCCGGCGAGAAAGGCCAGGCAACTCAGGAACGCGTAGATCAGCGAGTTCATCAGAAAGGCAGGCCAGATCGGTGAGAATGCCGCGAGATGGGCAGCAGCGGACCTCACGCGTTCCGCGCGTGTCGTGGGTTGTGGATTCGGCGCGAGCAGACCGACGAGGAGGCCTTCCTGAGTTGGCTGCGGATCGATCCGAACCATGGAGCGGAGCGGGAGCCCCGCTTGCAATTCGCGTTCAAAGCGCTGTCCATCGCGAAAATTTCTCTGATGTCGAAGCAACTGGTACGTTTCCTTCGTGACCAGACGGCGGAACGCATGATCGTCAACAGTTGAATACAGATCCGGCGGGGAATCATCTTCGCGGAGGAGAATGTAATGGGTTGAGCTGACGATGCGCATGCCGGGCCGATCTGACACCCAGAGTATCCGTCGAAAACGGATCTGTTCGTCAAGAGAGAATGGAGCAAGCATGGGGGTGAACTTCGGGGCGAAAACGTGATCGATCCAGAGGACGCAGCTCCACGCGACAAGAAGGTTGATCGCCGCGCCGATGAGCAGGAAGATCGCAATCAGCCGTATTGTTCGCTTCACCGGAGACCTCCCCGGAATCGACGGACTTGGGGGAACGCTTCAGATTCGTCCGCTGCGTTGGTCGGCCGGGAAGCCCCGGCTCGCGCCGGCGGCGGGTCGCTTACGCTTCGCGTTCGATGACGACGTTCTCACGGTTTTCGTCGAAGGTGATGCGCTTCACCGGCTTGCCCTCAATGACGCGCTGGCCGCACTTCGCGCAGGT
>SKZB01000132.1 GCA_007127615.1 Phycisphaerales bacterium
AGGACGAAGCGGCCCGTGTGCCGCTCGATGGAGCGTCGGGGGTGGCGGTCATTCTCCGGTTGCGCGGGCGCGTGGTGGCGATGGCCTCCGTGACCGAAGATGACGATACCGAGCCGGATCTCATGGTGCGGCGCGCCCTCGGGCGAGCGTTGGGACAGGTGCTGGGTCATCCCGCCGTCACCGGCTTGCCCGATGAGACTCGCGGCGAGGTCGGGCAGCATCTGACGCTCGAATTGGAAGTCGCCGGCCGGTTCGAGCCGCTGCCCGGCCGCTCGTTCCGCCGCGTGATTCAACGACTCGAACCCGGAGTGCACGGCTTTGCCGTCCGGCGTCGCGGCCGAACCGGCATGCTTTTTCCGTCCAAACTCCGTGCGGCCAATGCCGCCGATCAGATGCAGTCGCGGGTGACCGGGCTAATCGGCGAGATCGGCTTGCCCCCTTCGGATCTCGGTGAACTGATCCGGGAGCACGGCCTCTCCGTCTACCGTTTCGAGACCACGCACCTGGCCCAGCG
The DNA here is from genome assembly GCA_007127615.1 of Phycisphaerales bacterium. Lineage (GTDB taxonomy): Bacteria > Planctomycetota > Phycisphaerae > Phycisphaerales > SM1A02 > SKZB01. Next base: position 515 of record SKZB01000132.1, read on the forward strand.
CGAGCCCGATGCTTTTCCATTTGAAACGGTTCGCGGCGACCGACTCGTTGACCTCCGTGATGTCACGCGGGAGTCGGTTCGCACAATGACCGGCGAATTGGCGCAGCACATCATGCGCCGCCACTGGCCGGGCGGAGAAACGGATCCCGATCACGAAATGCGCGACGCCGCGCTCGGATTGATGGGCGACTACCGGGCCGTTTCGGATCGATTTGTGCCTCTTTTCGCCCCGCCCACGGAACAGGCGCTCGGGGCGTACGTTTTCGCGCGCCTGGCGCGTGCGGCGAAGATGGATGCGGAGGTGCGCGATTCGGCCCTCGAGTTCGCGCGCACTTTGTTGAATGACCTGGCGGTGGTCGAAGCGGGGGAGGCCGATCCCGTTGAGTCGGCGGTGGCGTGCGCGATGATCGTCCTGGCTTCGGATGAACTCGGAGAGCCGCCCGCCCGTCTCCAGACCGCTCAGATGGTCGAACGGGCACGCGAAGTGGTGGTGGAGCAGATCAACCGCGCGCTCCGCCGTGATTCCGGCCGGAACGAAGCCGGCGAGCTTTCCCCGCCGACGTTTGCCACCGCGCACGACGCCGTGCTGATCGTCGCCGCGGTGATTCGGCTCGAACGACGTGAACGAGATTTGTTTTCCGCGCCGGAGCTGCGTGGTCTGCTCGATCTGATCTGGCGGCAGACGCCCGAACCGGAGCACGTCGCACTCTTTCCGTGGATCGTCATGGCGGAGCGCGAACTGGTGGAGCTTGATCCATCCGTTACGATGCGCCGTGATGAGATCCGTGCGGCCCGGACGTTGGTCGAGGAAACCCGCGTGATCGAACGTGATCTCGATGATGAGCGCACGCCGCGGGATGCGCAAGGCGGGTTTGCGCTGGCGGACCCGCGGCACGGCACGAGTCGCCCGACCGCGCAGATGACCCGGCCCGGGGTGGGGTTTGCGATCATGTTGCGGGATGAACGGCTGACCCCCGAGCGTGAATTTGCGCAAGAACTGGAGCGACACCGAAAATCGCTCCGCTATCTGATGCAGCTCAGCGTTCGCCCGGAGTTAGACTGGAGTTATGCCAATGCCCCGCGTGCGCGGGGAGGGGTGCGGATCTCGTTGTGGAATATGGATCAGCCGCTTGCCGCCCAGCTCATGGCGTTGTTGATGCTGACCGAGACCCACGAGTCTGAGAGCTGGCGCTGATCACGCCCATTCGGGCGGGCGGGGCGTCGAGCCGGCCGGACGTCGAGCCGGGTGGGGGACGGATGGCTGGGGGCAGGCGGCTTGCTGGAGGTCAATCTTGACCTGCACCCCAGTCCGGATAAACTTTCATCTTCCGCCCTGTTAGCTCAGTTGGCAGAGCAGCTGACTCTTAATCAGCGGGTCGCAGGTTCGAGTCCTGCACAGGGCACTACCCGGTTTTCGAAGCGTTCCGCAGTGGACGGAGATTGCTCGCAACCATCTGCAATTTCAGGGCTTCCGGCGCACTCGGCCGTTGCAGGTTGCGGTTGGTTTCGCATGGTTGCGTGCGGCTTCTGCGCCGCTTTCTGCGCCGCTTCGGTGCGATGGGCTGCGGTATCGTTGATTGCCCGCTCGAAATGCTCATCCGTCAATTGCAGGTAGTGCTTCGCGGCAACTGGCTGGCTGTTCCCAATCCATTTGCAGACAACGTGAATTGGGAACTGTTCCGCCAGTTCTGTTTCCCGCGTGCTGCGCAGGTTCTGAAACGTCTTCGGCCAGGGTTCCAGCCCGGCTTTGCGGATGATCCGGTGCAAGTGCGTGCGCAGGTTCGTACCAATGTCGCGGTAACGGGTGATGACGTGATCGATTCCCGGCTCAGCTTCCTCGAATGCTGCGAGCAGGTAAGGGCGCAATTCCGGAAACAGCGGAATCATCCTGCTGGCGCCGCCTTCGTGGTGTTCCGTTTTCGGGCTGGGGACGCGGATACGACCATGCTCCCAATTCACATCAGCCCAGGTCAGCGCGAGCACTTCTGAAGGACAGCGCAAGCCGCCGTAGCGGGCCAGGGCGAAGATCAGCCGCCACTGCGTATCGGGATAGGCATCCAGCACTTTCTGGGCATCTGCGCGGCTGACGAAGTGGAAGCGATCGTGATTCGTCCGCATCGCTACACTGATCCCGTCGAACGGATTTGCAGCGATCAGGCCGCGACGCTGG
>SKZB01000070.1 GCA_007127615.1 Phycisphaerales bacterium
AGTAGCAATAGGACGCTCAGCCGTGGAATCATGCCCCATAGATTCGCAGAGCCGGCCGGTAAGTCAAGGGCGGATCAGGTGGCGAGCTCGCCCGAAGTGGATGATGGGCGACCATCACCCCCCCCGACCCGGTCGAGGGTGATCGGGGGGGAAGCGGAGATCATGCTCGACATCGGATCGGCAGCGTGATATCATCCTCGATTCGTTTTTTTCCCGCACCCCTCTGGAAAAGGCTTCGAGACTGCCATGATTGAAGCGCTCAAGAACGACGATATCGTCAAGAAATTCGGCGGCCGATTCAAACTGACCGCATTGATCCAGCGGCGGTTGAAGGAACTGGTGGTGGATGGCGCCCGGCCGCTGGTGGACCGGGAAGGACGGACCGATCTCGAACTCGTCGTCGAAGAGATCCTTCAGGACAAGATCGCCCCCGATTTTTCGGAAACGGGATACATCCCGACCGCCGTCAAGTCGATCTGACCGGCGAAGACATCGAATCATCGCCGATCGAAGGAGCGCCGCATGGCGACCGAGGGTGTCATTCCGACTGAGCTCTTCAGCGGACGCAGTTTCATCATCGGGTTGACCGGCGGGATCGCCTGTTACAAGGTGGCATACGTCGTCAGCGCGCTCGCCCAGGCGGGGGCGAAGGTCACGGTGGTGATGACCGAATCCGCCACCCGCTTCGTCACACCGTTGACATTTCAGGCCCTTTCCGGACGTCCCGTCTACACCGACCAATGGACGCATGTGGAGTCGCAGGACCCGCAGCACATTCAACTGGCGCGCGCCGCCGATCTGATGATGATCGCGCCGTGCTCGATGGACATGCTCGCCAAACTGGCCGCCGGCCGAACCGATGATGTTGTCTCACTGATCGCCTCGGCGGTGGACCGGTCCCGGCAGCCCACGCTTCTCGCGCCTTCCATGAACAGCGTGATGTGGCAACAGCCGGCCACGCAGAGAAACCTGGCGCAGCTTGCCGAGGATGGCTTCGGAATTCTTCAACCGGGGACCGGATGGCAGGCGTGCCGGACGGAAGGGATGGGCCGGCTTCCGGAACCTGACGACCTGCTCCGGGCGATTGCGGGTCATCTCCCGCAGCATCAATCCGGGGACGTGTGATCGGGATCGAGACGCCCGGCGATCGGCTTCGGCGCGGCCATCGGATCGATCGTGAATCGCTGACGACCGGAAACCCTTTCTCCGCGAATCCCCATTCTCACTTCGGATTCTCCACGTCCGATTTATCGGCGGGCGAAAAAAATGCCCCTCCCGAACCAACGAGGCACGAGAAGGGCTGGAAGTAGGGCAAACGTTCAATATGACCACCGCCCCGGCGGGCGAGGTTCCCTCCCAACGCGCAAAGCTGCAATCGACTCCCCCGGGTCAGGTATCGGTCATGTTTTGCATGTCGTGCATGTCGCGATGGGGATCCTCCTGCGGACCCCGGTTCCGGCCGGATCGATCGTGCAACTCCGGCAGCAGAATGTCATGCGTGGCTCCTTCTTTCCCGTTCCTTCGGTGAAGTATAATCGCCAGGCGACGGACATCGAAGTGAATTTCGTGAGTTTACCGTTCATCGCGGCCCCTGAGCCCGATCATTCGGAACGTCCTGCGGAAGAGGTTATCGGTCCGAACCGGGATCGAATCGGGGTCGAACCGGCGTCGACGGCGCCGGCCATTCGCGGCAACTCGGACTTCGTCCTCTTCGCCAAGTCAAGCTAAATCATACAGTTGCGCGAGATTCTCCCCGGACCTGCGGGATTCCGGCATCTCTTCGTGACGCGTTTCGAACTGTGCCGATAGTTGCCGCTGGAGGCAAAAGGAGGCAGAGACATATGGAGTTACGACTCGGACGGGTTCTTCTTCAATCGGGCATCCTCACCGAGGAGCAGGTGGAACAGGTCCTCGCGCGCCAAGAGCGTGATCGCAAGCCGTTCGGCCTGCTGTGCGAACAGATGTTCCAGATTGATCCCGGCGTGATCGAAGAAGCGTGGGCTCAGCAGTACGCCTCCCTCACGCGCTGTATCGATCCGGCGGTTGAAGTCTATGAACAGCGCGCCCAGGAGTTGGTGACCCGTCGGCAGGCATGGCAGTTTCGCGTGCTGCCCATCCGATTTGATGAAACGGAACTCATGGTGGCCACGACACCGATGCACCTCCGCCGCGCGCTGCGTTTCGCCAGCGAAGTGATTCAGGTGCCGCTCTACCTGGTCATGGCGGACCCCGAGGCGCTCGGCGCGGCGTTGTGCAAACACTATGCGTTGCCGGGGATGACGCCCCAGTCCGTAACCGACTGGGCCATGGATGATCTGCTCGCCGCCGTCACCGGCCGCAAAGCCGGCTGAGGATCGTCGACGATTCGGGCCGTCGGGAAGTTTGGGAAAATCGGCGCTTCAGGAATCTGCGCAAGTGACCCGCACGGATTCAGAAAAGGCACGAAGGCACGGAGGCACGAAGGCACGAAGGCACGGAGCGACGAAGCGACGGAGGGACGAAAAATGTCTGAAGGGTGCCATGCTTCGTCCCGCCCCCGGAAATGGGCGAAGCATGTGGTGGGGCGACGGTAGGGGCGGGGGATCGACGATGCACGGGCGCCGGAGTGTCGCCACGGGTGAAGCAGCGGGCGGCGCCGCCGACCTTACCCACACGATTTCCTGAAGACCCAGAAAGTCAT
>SKZB01000417.1 GCA_007127615.1 Phycisphaerales bacterium
GATCGCCTCGGCGGGGTAGTCGAGTCCGACCAGGAACACATCGTCGCGCGGCGCTCCGCGCGCCCACTGGGTTTGCCACCGGCTGATCGGCGTGCCGGTCTGCTCGAAGACTTCGATCGCCCGCAGAGTGCGCCGGCGATCGTTGGGATGAATGCGTGAGGCGGCGTCGGGGTCGATCGATTCGAGTCTGGCGCGGAGATCGGTCAGCGCTTCGCCTTCGAGCTTCCTGCGAAGAGCCGGGTCCGGGTCGGGGCCGTCAAAGAGGCCGTACAGGAGCGCCTGAACGTAGAGGTTGGTGCCGCCGACGACGATCGGCCAGCGATCGCGCCGGCGAATCGCTTCGGTGCATTCTTCCGCGCGGTCTAGCCACGTGTCCACCGTGAAACCGTCTTCATCGGGTTCGATCAGATCGAAGAGGTGGTGGGGCACGCGGGCGCGTTCGGCTTCGGTCGGCTTGGCGGTGCCGATCTCCATCTGCCGGTAGACCTGCATCGAATCGGCGCAGATGCACTCCCCGCCGCCGGGCAGCGATTCGGCGAGACGGATCGCCAACTCGGTCTTCCCGCCGGCGGTCGGGCCGAGAATCAGAACAATCGGCAGCGCATCGGGCATGGGGCGGAATCGTAGCAAGCCCTGCGGGGGGGATGGGGGGCAGGCGAATGCAGAGGCGCGCTTCGATTCAAGCCAAGACTGGATGCCGCTGCGGAATGCCGGTGCCGGACTTGGCCGCTGGATGCCGGGCGGGCGGTCCCGTATCATCCGGCCCCTCGGAAAACCCGTTTTCCCCCCGTTTGACCCCCAGATTCGGATGAACCATGGCCTGCAAGACCATTGACCAGATCGATGTCGCGTCCCAGCGCGTTCTCATGCGTGTGGATTTCAATGTTCCGCTCGACGATGAGGGCCGGATCACGGATAACCGGCGCATCGGACAGTCGATGCCGAGCATTCAGTCGGTGCTGGACCGCAAGGGCAAGCTGATTCTGATGAGCCATCTCGGCCGGCCGGAAGGCAACGGCTACGAGCCGGATTACTCCCTGAAACCGGCGGTGAACCGGCTGCGCGAACTTCTCCCGGAGGTGAAGATCACCTTCGTGGAGAAGGACTGCGTGGGTGAAGAGGCGAAAAGGGCAGTGGAATCCATGCAGGATGGCGAGATCGTCATTCTCGACAATCTCCGCTTTCACGATGAAGAGCGCAAGGGCGATGAGAAGTTTGCCGCCAAGCTCGCCTCCTACGGCGACATCTACTGCAATGAGGCGTTCGGCACATCGCACCGTGAAGACGCCTCGATGTTCGCCGTGCCGAAGGCGATGGAAGGCAAGCCGCGCGTCGCGGGTCTGCTCCTGCGGAAGGAGCTGCGCTACCTGAGCGAAACGATCGGTAGCGCCGAGCATCCGTTCGTGGCGGTGCTGGGCGGGGTCAAGGTCTCCGACAAACTCGGCGCGATTCGCGCCCTGCTCGACCGGGTCGATTCAATTCTGGTGGGCGGCGCGATGGCGTATACGTTCATCAAGGCGCTCGGACATGAGGTCGGCTCGAGTCTCGTACAGCTCGGCATGTTGAAGCAGGCCGAGCAGATCATCGAAGAGGCCGCGGAACGGGATACCCGGCTCTTTCTGCCGGTCGATCACGTCTGCGGCAAGCAGATCTCGAAGCAGACCCCGGTCAAGGTGTTCAAGGAGTCGATCGAAGCGGGGTGGATGGGGCTGGATATCGGACCGGAGACGATCAATCAGTTCACCGAGCAGATTCGCCAGGCCAGGACGATCGTCTGGAATGGTCCGATGGGGGTCTTCGAGACCGAGCCGTTCGATGTCGGCACGCACCGCATCGCCGAGGCGATCGTCACCGCCACCGAGCGTGGGGCAACGAGTATCGTGGGGGGTGGCGACAGTGCCGCGGCGGTCGATCATTTCCGCATGGTGGACCGGTTCAGCCACGTCTCGACGGGTGGGGGCGCGAGTCTCCAGATGCTGGAAGGCAAGCGGTTCGCTACGGTCGATCTGCTCGACCAGAGCTGACGGCGGAAGGCCCGACCGGTCAAAAAGACCGATTGACATTCGGTTCCGGCCAAAAATTCACTGGCACGGATGAAAACGGTGGCGTATCGTGTTGGTACTGCATCGGGGTGCCACGTGGGCGTTCGGTCCACGCCCATCTGGACTGCACCTGCGAACATCGAACGAATATCGAACGAATGATGAAAGGGAGCCGGAATGAATCTGCGGACATTGATTACTCTCTGCATGCTCATGCTCGTGGCCGCGCAGGCCCACGCTCAGCGCACGCCGAGTCTGGAGCCGGGGTCCGAGGCCCCCAGTATGAATATCGAGGAATGGCTGCACGGTGAGCAGTTCTCGATCGAGCCGGGCAAGGTGTACATCATCGAATTCTGGGCCACCTGGTGCGCCCCCTGTCGGGCGGCGATCCCGCACCTGAGCCGTCTTCAGGAACGCTACCACGCCGACGGCCTGCGCATCGTCGGGATCAGCAACGAAGAGAAAGACGACGTCGAGGACTTCCTGAACCGAAATCGCCGCGACATCAGCTACGCCATTGCAATCGACGCGCGCAACCAGACCAACCGCGCCTGGATGCAGGCGGCGGGCGTTCAGGGCATTCCCGCATCGTTCATCGTTGATCGTCAGGGCAAGGTGCAGTTCATCGGGAACCCGCACACGCCGCAGTTCGACAACATCGTTGCCGCAGTTCTCGATGACCGTTACGACCCCAAACTGCAGGCCGAATCGAGAGACGTCATTCAGGCGATCGAGAACGCGCGGCGAATGAGAAACTGGCGACAGAGTCGTTCTCTGATGGAGGAACTGATCGCGGTCGATCCGCACAAGCAGGCCTTCGTCGCTCTCGATAAGTTCCACATGATGCTGGTGGACATGGGTGACGAGGAGCAAGCGTACCAGTACGCCCGGGAACTTCGGAAAGAGAAGTACAGCGACGATGCGACACTCCTGCTGATGCTCTCGGAGTTGATCGCGCTGGATCCATCGATCGATTCGGAGAAGCGCGACATGGACTTCGCGCTCGAGCTGGCGCAGCATGTCCGCAACATCGCCCCGCCGCGACTGGAGATCCGGAGCATGGCCCACCAGGCCCGCGTGCACTTTGAACGCGGCGAACGCCGCCAGGCCATTGCGCTGCAGCGCCGGGCGTGGATGACGGCACGGCCGGAAGCCAAGGCCCCGCTCGAGCGGACCCTGCAGAGTTTTCGGGACTCGGAGGATCGAGCCAGCAGCAGCCGCAACTGATCGGGCAGAGTTCCGGTTCGACCGGCCATCGTCAACGAAACTCAAAGCGCGGCAATCCCGACGGATGCCGCGTTTTTCGTTTCCGCAGTGCGGCAACCTTCACGAGCGGATATCCTTCTCGGGCCCATGGCTGATCCCCGACAATTGCTGGTATCCGAACACGACCGGCCACTGATCGCGCCGTCGATTCTGGCGGCGGATTTCGCCCGTCTCGGCGAAGAGTGCGCTGCGGTCTTCCGCGCCGGGGCCGACGCCCTGCATCTGGATGTCATGGATGGTCACTTTGTGCCGAACCTGACGATGGGACCCGATCTCTGTCGGTGCCTCCGGGCCGCGCTGCCCGATGCGTGTCTGGATGTGCATCTCATGGTGACCGATCCGGCCGGGTACGTGAAACCGTTCGCCGATGCCGGCGCGAACCATTTGACCTTTCACATCGAGGCGGTCCCGGCCCCCGAGTCGCTCGCGGAGGCGATTCGTGCGGAAGGGATGACGGCGGGGCTGGCCATCAATCCTCCGACGGATCTGGCGGCGATCGAGCCGTATCTCCGGCATTTCGATCTGATCCTCGTGATGAGCGTGAACCCGGGGTTTGCCGGGCAGTCGTTCATTCCGGAGGTACTCGAGAAGACCCGCGCCATCGCCCCGCGGCTGCGGCCGACCCAACGGCTGGAGATGGATGGGGGGATCAATTCCCGGACGGCCGGAGCCTGCCTGGAGGCCGGTTGCGACCTGTTGGTGGCCGCGTCGGCGATCTTCGGCGCCGAAGCCTACGATGATGCCATTCGAATCCTGCGTGAAGCACCCGATGATGCGAGGAGGGCGGACTGACCATGGCCGGTAAGGACAGAACACTGGTATTGTGTCTGATTCGCTGCGGGGAAAACCGCTGGGCGCAGGATGGTCGCATGTCCGGCCGGACGGATCTTCCGCTCAGCAATCGCGGCCGCGCTTTCCTGACCGAGCAGGCCCGCTTTCTCGCCCCGCATCACATCGCGACGATCTACCATCCGGGTGACGAAGCCGCGGCGGAATCCGCGACGATCTGCGCGGCATCCCTCAAGTCCCGCACCAAGGTGGTCAGCGAACTGGCCGACCCCGACCTTGGACTGCTGGAAGGCATCACCGAGAAAGAGTTTGCGGATCGCTACGGCAAGCGGTACCGCACGTGGATCGACGATCCGATGAATTTCTCCCCGCCGGAAGGCGAGGACATGATCGCGCTCCGCGCGAGGATTTTTCGGGCCGTCTCCAGGCTGCTCAAGCGGACCCGGAGTGAGGAAGTCGGCGTCGTGCTGCATCCGGTCGGGCTGGGGCTGCTCCGCTGCTGGCTGGCCGATCGCCCCCCGCAGGAACTCTGGCAGATGCTGGAGCGGAGGCCCCCGATCGAGCGATATGTGCTCGATTCCGGCACGATCGCCGAACTGCAGGAGGCGGCGGAACTGCAGCATGCCTGAGCTCCGGTCTCGGGTCGGCGGCGTGGGGCGGGGAGCGTCCCCACTGGACGCCGGCCGCAAAATGCCGCAGCATACGGAGCGAGATGGTCTTTCCCGTGGAAGTCACCGATGACAAACGTACCGACACGAAGCTGGGCCGATACGCCGGAACTCATCGGCCGCCCGAAGAAGGCGATTCCCGAAGGGCTGTGGATTCGGTGTCCCGAATGCGCGGCGATCCTGTTTCGGCGTTCCGTGGAGAACAACCTCTGGGTCTGCCCCGACTGTCAGTACCACTTCCGCATTAATGCCGTCCAGCGGGTGAAGCAACTGTGCGACCCGGGCAGTTTCGAGCCGTTCAACGAGGACATGAAGCCGGCGGACCCCCTGAACTTTGTCGACCTGAAGCCCTACAAGGACCGCATCAAGGCCGCGCAGAAGTCGACCGGGCAGAACGACGGCGTGCACACCGGAACCGGGTTCATCAAGGGCCGGAAAGCCGTCCTCGCCGTCATGGATTTCTTCTTTCTCGGCGGATCGATGGGGTCGGTGATCGGGGAGAAGATCACCCGGGCGATCGAAGTCGCCGCCGAGGGTGACCTGCCGCTCATCGTCGTCAGCGCCTCCGGCGGGGCGCGCATGATGGAGTCGGGCTTCTCACTGATGCAGATGGCCAAGACTTCCGCCGCCCTCGCGCGCTTCGATGATATGGGCGGGCTGTTCATCAGCGTACTGACCGATCCGACCACCGGCGGCGTGACCGCCAGCTTCGCCATGCTCGGCGATGTCATTCTCGCCGAACCCAGGGCGCTGATCGGTTTCGCCGGCCCGCGGGTGATTCAGCAGACGATCCGGCAGGAACTGCCCGAAGGGTTCCAGCGTTCGGAGTTTCTCCGCGACTGCGGATTCGTGGATCGCGTCGTGCCGCGCAGTGAACTGCGCAGTGAAATCGGTAGCATCATCGACTATGCCGGCAAGTGATCACGCCGCGATCCCACCCCCTCTGGCCAACGCATCGCCTCCCGCGTTCGTACCGGCGCTCCGGATCGGGCTGGCCGGCGGGTTGATCCACGCGCTGGTGATCGGTGGGGCGTTTGCGGCGATTCATCTGGAACTGCTCATTCTGCTCGCGCCCCTGACCCTCGCTCTGACCGCACAGCGCGCCGGCGCTCGTGCCTGGCCGGCCGGGCTGGGCGTGTACCTGATCAGCTTCCTTCTCTGGCTCTGGCTGTCGCGCTGGCTGGTGCAGGTTACGCCCGCCGGTTTCATTCTGTACGCGCTCATCATGGCGATCTACCCCGCCCTGTTCGTTCTCGTCTTGAACCGGGCGATGTGGCACCCCCTCACGAAGCGGATCCCGATGACCCTGCTCGTGCCGGTGATCTGGGTCGGGATCGAGTTCTTTCGCGGCGAGATTTTTTTCCACGGCTACCCGTGGTATCTGATCGCCCATCCGCTGATCGAATTGCCGATCCTCGTGCAGAGCGCGGACCTCTTCGGCCTCTACGGACTGGGGTTTCTCTTCGCGCTGCCGGCGGGGGCCGCCATGGATCTCCTGCGCGCCGCATCATCCGGGCGCCTGCGTTCCGCGACTTTTCGCACCGCGGTCCCCGTGGCGGTGATCCTCGCGGCCAACGTCGCGTACGGCGTCTTTCGAATGCAGCAGCCGCTCGATTTCGACGGCCCGCGGTTCATCATCGTCCAGACGAATCTGGATCAGGACATCAAGGAACGGTGGACCTTTGAGCAGCAGCAGCAGGATGTCGGCCGGTGGCTGGAAATCTCCGCCGAGGCGTTGATCGCCGCACGGCAAGCCGGTGAACCGCCGGATGCGGTGATCTGGCCCGAAACCACCGTCCCCGGTTTCGGTTTCGAGCCGGAGACGGTCCGCTTTCTGGTTGAGAATCGGTTCCTGCCTTCGGACGTCTTCACCGGCGCGATCGAGCGATTCGCCGGGCGGACGGGGACTCCGATGCTCATCGGCACAACGGCGACGCTGGGGCTGGACGTGCGGGAGGGGCAGTGGCACTACGAATCCCGGTACAACTCGGCGTATCTGATCCGGGGTGAACCGCCCTATCCCCGTTACGACAAGCGCTTTCTGACCCCGTTCGGGGAAACCATGCCGTATATCTCGGCGTGGCCGTGGCTGGAGGAGAGATTGCTGAATCTGGCGGCCGGCCCGGTGCGCTTCAATCTCGATGAAGGATCGGGCCCTTCACTTCTGCCCCTGGAAACCTCGCGCGGCCCGCTCTGGCTGGCCGCACCGATCTGCTTCGAGGCCACGATGTCGCGCGTCTGCCGCCGACTGGTTCGGGATGACGCGGGCCGTCGGGCCGACGTGATGGTCAATCTGACCAACGACGGCTGGTTCGGATGGCACGACCTCGGGCGCAAGCATCACGCCCAGAGCGCGCGTTTTCGAGCGATCGAACTGCGAACGCCGATGGTCCGTAGTGCCAACACCGGGTTGAGCATCGTGATCGACTCACGCGGAACGATCCGGAATACAATCGGCGGGGGCCGCTACGGCACGCCGCGCCGGGAGACCACGTTACGGGTGCAGGTGCCGCTGGATCCGCGGGAGACGCTGTATCTCCGGATCGGGAATCTGGCCGGCGGGATCTCGTTGGCCGGTCTCCTGGGTCTCCTGGGTCTGCTGATCGTCAACGTTTTTACCAATCCGCGCGCTCCGCATTCACGGAAGGAAGTTCAATGACACGGCAATCGAACCGGGCAGTCCTCATCGCGCTCGGGATCACCGCGACCCTGACGGCACTGATCTTCATCCCGGGGTGCGGCGACACCACCGAGCAGGTCTGGAGCACGCGCAACGATTCCGCGGGCCATGCGGCTTCGGGGTGGGATCCCGCCGCCCGCGCGATCGGTGAGCCGATCATCGTGGATCTGGAGAAAACCGGAACCCGCGCCAGTGCGATCGAACTGCTCAGGCAGGCGGTGGATTCCACCAACCCGCTTCTTCGCGCCAACGCCATCGAAGCGTTGCAGTCCGCGCCGGAGGAGTTGCCGAAGGTCCTTCCCGCGCGGCTCGCCGATGAAAATCGGGGCGTGCGCTTCATCGCCGTGATGTCGGTCGGTCAGCATCGTCTGACGGAACTGATCCCGCTGGTTCTTCCGCTGGTGCACGATGAGGCCGCCTCGGTTCGGGCGGCGGCGATTTACGCCCTGCATGCCTGCGGCGAAGACGTTGACCCGACGCCGCTGGCTTCGATGCTGCTCGGCGAGATTCCCGAGGCCAAAGCCAACGCGGCCCTGATCCTGGGGGAGTTGGGTGATGATTCGGCCTTGCCGCTGCTGCGAACCGCGGTCGGGCGGGGCATGTCGCGGGTTTCCGATGCGCAGGCGAAGATCATCGATCTGCAGATCGCCGAGGCGATGGTGAAGCTCGGGGACGAACGTGAATTGGAAGGGATCCGGGCCACGCTTTTTGCGCCCGCGGAGCAGGGGGAATTGATCGCGCTGGCGTGTCAGATGCTTGGGCGGCTCAACGACGTTCGGGCCGCCCCGAACCTGGCGGATCTGGCCACCCGCGCGGGACGGCGTGAGATGCCCGCCGAGGTGCGCATGGCGGCGACGCTGGCCCTGGCGGAGCTCGGCGCGTCCGCCCCCGTGGAGGTGCCGCTGCGGTTTGCCGGAAGCACCGAATTCTCGCTTCGGGCCCAGGCCGCCGTCACGCTCGGCGGGATCTTCACCTCCGGCAGTTCCCAGGCCCTGCGGCAGTTGCTCACCGATTCCAACCCGTTGGTCCAGATCGCGGCGGCGGGGGGGATCCTGAGGCACAGCGCGACCACCGGCCAGGCCCGCCGCAGTTCCTGAGCCGGAACCCCGCGCCGAACCATTTTCTCTACTCCACCATCGGCCGGGCGGCGGGTGGGAAGCGTGCGCCGCGCCGCGGTTGACATGCCACCACGTGAACGGTACAAACATGATTCGGCCCGTTCCCGCCACGGCGAACGGGTCGTTGACGCAACTTTTCCTGATCCCGTGAGGAGTTTCGGACTGCGTTCCGATCGCCCGTCATCCGGTTGAAGTGAGACCGTTGAAGGACGACCACGCCCCTGATCGTCAGTCTTGAAGCCGACTCGTACGAACTTGAGGATTCCGCTGTGCATGTTCTGACGAAGATCTTCATCGTGCTCGTGACGCTTCTGGCGATTTTTCTGGTGCCGCTGATCGTTGTGTACGCCTACAACGACGATGCCTACAGGGCGAGGTATCAGTCGGCCCAAGCGGAAGCCCAGGCGGCCCGCGATGCGCTGGCCTCCACGGAGTCCCGGCACGGGGCGGTCGAATCCCGACTCGACCGGCAGTTGCACGAAGCCCGGAGCGAAGTTCGCAATCTCGAACGATCGCGCAACGAAGCGCTTCAGCAGGTCGGTCAACTCGAGTCCCGGCTCACCGCCTCCGAAGCTTTGAAAGCCGATATTCAATCCGAACTGCAGAAACTCGTCGCCAACATCGAATCCGGCACCGAACTGACCAACAGTCTGGTCGGCGAACTGCGGACGTTGCGGCAGGAAGCCATGGCGTGCGAGCGTCAGAACGTGGAGCTTGACGAAGCGCTTCGCGATACCTCCTCGCAGCTTGAAGTCGCCATGGCCGCCCAGCGTGCGCTCCAGGAAGAATTGCAGCGGATGGCCGAGGAAAACGCGGCGGCGATGAACCAGATCAGCCAGTACGTCGCGCGGTTCGGCGCGATCGCCGATGATCGCCGGGATGAGGAAGTCGTGCCCGACCGCACGCTCACCACGACCGTCACCCGCGTGCGGCGCAGCGCCGATCAGGTGTTGATCGAAATCGGCGCCGGTTCACGTGACGGCGTACAGGAAGGTTGGACCATGACCATCGGGCGGGGCAGTCAGTTCCTTGCCAACGTGCGGATCATCGAAGTCGATGTGAATCGTTCGACCGGACGCGTCGTGCTTGAGGACGAAGGCCGCGGGCTGGTCGATGTCGGCGACATCGTGCAGTCATGGGCGGGAATGGACTGATCGATCCACCCCGGTCGTCTTTCCGAGGCGTGATTTCCCGTTTCCGAAGTCGATCCCGCCGCGAGGCGGAGATCGTCCGCAAGTGAGAACAGATCCATGAGCCAGTTCAACCAACCCACGCGAAAGTCCGGCGGCGAGCTGAACGTGTACACGGCCCTTTTGTGTGTGGCGGTACTCGTCATGCTCGCCGGCGTCGTCCTTCTGGCCGTCCGCAATATCGACTACTCCGGCACGGAACGCGCCGGCGGCGGGATCTTCACGCTGGTTGAGCAGCCGCGGTAAGCTCTGCGGTTTTCGGCCGGACCGTCAATCGTTCTTACGCCGAACACAACCCCGACGAAAACGCCACTTTCCCGGCGTCGATCCCCCACGATCGATGCCGTTGTCGTATGATTCATTCTCATCCCGATCTTTTGCCGATCGAAGGTCAGGTTGTTTCCGCGGCAAGCTGCCGCATTTGCCTGCTTTGCCTGCCTTCCGCTCACGGACCTTTCGCTCACGGACCTTCCGCCCACGGAGTAGCTCCCGGTGTTTATGGATAGTCTTCTCGGCTGGTTCAGCGTCGATATGGGTATCGACCTGGGAACCTGCAACACCCTGGTGTGCGTGCGTGGCGAGGGCA
>SKZB01000103.1 GCA_007127615.1 Phycisphaerales bacterium
CGACCTCTGCGCCGGATGTACCGGCAGTTTGCCGAGCAGACCGACGATGAGACGGCCGGACGTTTTGCGGAAGGACGGGCCGAGCAGCTTCAGCTCATGATCGATATCCAGCAGCGGCGCCAGGAACTGCGGGAGATTCAGCAGCGATCCGAGCGCGCCAGCGGAAGGGCCGCTTCGGCCCGGGTCGCCCTTGACGATCACGCGGATTACACCGCGGTCGGCCGCCTCACGACGAGTCGCATTTACGATGGAGATCGTCTGCCCCGCCTGCTTCGATTGCAGGACCCGGGCTCCGGCCGGACCGTGGCCTACATTCAGGCGTCCGAAGAGGATGATCTGACCGTGATGATCGGCCAACTCATCGGCATCGTCGGCGAACGGGTCTACGACGGGGGGTTGCGTTTGAATCTGCTCACCCCGCGCCGAGTCGACGTCTTGGCGCCGCGACCGTGATCCGATGGGTTCGCTATAATCACCATTTTGTGCCCCCCGATGGGCGGCACGGTATGGGGCGTTAGCTCAATTGGGAGAGCACTGCCTTTGCAAGGCAGGGGTTGTCGGTTCGAGTCCGATACGCTCCACTTTTTTTCGGTTCATCGGGATCGCCCGTCCCGCCCCCCGCGTGCCGCAGAAAGTTGCCGCGATCATGAACAGCCCCGCGCGATCCGTCGAAATCGAACGTACTTTTCTGTTGCTTCGGAAGCCGGATCTTCCGCAACACGCCGTGCGGTACCGCTTCGAGCAGGGGTACCTTCCGCCGGTCGACGGAGACGATCCGAAACGGGTTGAAGGCCGCATCCGCCGCGCGACCCGCCCCGACGGTTCGGTGACGTGCACGCATACGATCAAGCGCGGCCTCGGCCTCGTTCGCGAGGAAACCGAACGGGAGATTCCCGACGATGAGTTCGACCGTCTCTGGCCGCAGACGGCAGGCCGCCGCATCCTGAAGTCGCGCTACGCCATCCCGGAAGGCGGTCTCACCTGGGAGGTCGATGTCTTCGAGCAGCCGCCGGGACTGGTACTGGCCGAAGTCGAATTGCCCAGCGCGGAGCACGAGGCGCCGATTCCAGCATGGCTGGCCGGTCATGTTGAGCGTGAAGTGACGGAGGAGCCGGCGTTCTCGAACTACGAACTCGCCCTGCGCTCGGGCCGGCTCAGTGGATCTTCATGAACAGGAACTATCCGGTTCGGCGATTCCTGCTGCGGTTGATCACGACGATTCAACTGACGCGCCTGAGCATGGCTTTTGGTGCGGCGGCGGATCTGCTGTTCATCGTGCTGCTCAGCCGCGCGATGTGGCCGGAGGCCGATCTTCCCGTGGTGCAGTACTCGCTGCCAATGGCGCTGCTGGCGGCGGCGGGCGTGGCGATCGGCCTCTTCGCCTACGGCGCGGCGCTCAACGACATACTGGATGTGAAGCACGATTCGGCGTTCAGTCCGGAACGACCGCTGCCGGCGGGCCGCATTCGGCGCGGGCAGGCGGTCATCGTCGCCGTCGCGGCGCTGATGACGGCGATTCTGTCGGCGGAGTTGTTCGGGACCATCTCGCTGTGGATCACGCTTTTCGCCGCGGCCGCCGTCCTGTTCTACAACGCGGCGGGGAAGTACATCCCTTCCGTCGGCATCATCACGATCGGGCTGGTGCACGCGGCGAACATGTTCATCCCGAATCACGAACTGGCCTTCACGATTCCGGTGTGGCTCATCATGACGCACGTGGTCGTGATCGCCGTCCTGGTCCACACGCTGGAGGACAAGCGGCCGCGACTGAATCGCCGCGCCGTGACCGCGATCCTGGCCGGCTGGGTGTTCTGGTCGCTGCTGATCATCGGCCTGGGGCTCCGATCCGAGCGTGACCTCTGGCCGGAGCAGCTTCACCCCTTGAGTACGATCTACCCGGTGCTTGCCGTGATGGGTTTCGCGGCGGTGATGTTCTGGAAGACCCGCCGGGCCACCAACCGGATGGCGGCGGAAAAGCTCAAGCGCTACGGCGCGATGTGGCAATGTCTCTACGGCGCGGCCTGGCTGTACGCGCTCAACATGACCGGACCCGCCGTCGCGCTGACGATCCTGGCGTTTTTCGGTTTCCTCGGCATGACGCTGATCCGAGAGTTGACCGGGTTGACCGGCCGGCCGTTGACGTACCGCGGATAGTCACTCGCAGGCACACGCCTGCCTCAAAAAAAACGCCGACGGCCCGGTGGCCGTCGGACAGGGGAATCTGATTGACCGGAGAACCGGAGGGATCAGAGCTTGATCACGCCGTTCGTGTCGAGCATCTTGAGGATCTCTTCGACGGACTCTTCGATACTGAGTTGATCGGTGCGCAGGTGAAGTTCCGGTGCGTTCGGCGCTTCGTAGGGATCATCAATGCCGGTGAAACCCTTGATCTCGCCCGCACGGGCCTTCTTGTAGAGTCCCTTGGGATCGCGTTCTTCCGCCACGTCGAGCGGACAGTCGACGAACACCTCAAGAAACGGCAGATCATCGTTCTTGTGCAGGTCACGGACGAGATCACGATCCTTGAGGTACGGGCTGATGAAGCTTGACAGCGCGATGATGCCGGCGTCGGCGAACAGCTTGGAGACTTCGCCGATGCGGCGGATGTTTTCCGCCCGGTCTTCCGCGGAGAAGCCGAGGTTCTTGTTCAGTCCGTGGCGAACGTTGTCGC
>SKZB01000326.1 GCA_007127615.1 Phycisphaerales bacterium
GCCATCTGGCTTGATGACGACGACGCGCTGGAGGGTCTCGACGACGTGCTGCGGGAACACGTCGAGGACTCGCTTGAACAAGGCGCGGAGATTGACCTTCCCGCGGACAAATGACCCGCGGCGACCGCGTCGGACATGGTCGCCAGGGGCGACATTATCGGCAGCCGGCGTGATCCGGTGGAATTTTCAGACCGCGCTGCGATTCGGCCGATAGATGCTGGTGAATGAGTGTCATTGGTTCCCCCATCGAGACCTCGCTGCTGCAGGCCGCCCAGGCGCAGCAGGCCGCAAGCAAAGCGCGGGATAAAGAGAAAGCCGCGCGTGATTCCAGCGCGCGCCGATTCCAGGATGTGATCGAACTTCGGATTGCCGGCGTTGAGAACGCCGAGGCGCTGCGCAAGCTGCCGCCCAATGACTCCGAGCAGGCCGAGCAGGAACATCGCCGAAACGAGAACCCGCACGCGCCGGAAGACTCCGGCCGGTCGGGAAAACGCCGGATCGATGTTCAGGCCTGATCCTGGCCGATGCGGTCCCGGCCCGCCCCGTTCGGCGACCATCGGCCGGTGATGCGACCGGTGGTGCGACCGGTCGCAGGCGGTTTTCAGCGGTAAAAGCGGCGATCAATCGACGCGCATTGAATTGTCGTGCGGCGGTGGTATATTCCAAGCCGGTGGTTGATTGCATGGGGCATCATCCACGGATCGGCGGCGGGGCAGAGCCGATGGCAGAGCCGATGGCAGAACCGAAGGCAGAACCGAAGATGGTTCCGCCCGCTTCGACTGGAGAATAGTACTGTCCACCACGCCGAAATCTCGACGGACCGGTGCCGACGGACCGGGTCTTTCCGCCGCGGCGTCGTCGGGCTCCGACGGCACATCGCCGCGCATCGATCAGGCCGTCTCGAGCCTGTACCCGGAACTTCGCGCGCTCGCGCAGTCCTACCTGAAATCCGAACGCGCCGACCATACGCTGCAGGCGACCGCACTGGTGAATGAGGCGTATCTCAAACTCGCCGGCGGCGTCAATGTGCAGTGGAAGGACCGCACCCACTTTTTTGCGATCGCGGCGGAAGTGATTCGACACGTGCTGGTGGATCACGCCCGCGCGGCACGGGCGATCAAGCGCGGTGGGCGCGCCTCCCGCTTTTCACTGCATGAGGCGGATCAACTGCTCAACATCGCGGAGCGGATTGACATCATCGCCGTCCATGAAGCGATCGAACATCTGCGTGAGCTCAGCCCGCGCCAGGCACGTGTGGTGGATTTACGATTCTTCGGCGGGCTCTGTATTGAAGAAACCGCGCTGGTGCTCAATGTTTCGCCCCGCACCGTCAAGGATGACTGGCGTTTTGCCCGGGCATGGCTGCGGCGGGCGCTGCGTGCGGAATCGGCCGACTGAAGCGCATGGCCACCGGCAACGACCGGCGGCGTGTTTGTTGCCTCGGTTGCTGATCGGCCCATGCCACGATCGATCAGGAAACCGCTTTACCGTTGCACCATGTCGATCGCACCGCGTTGCTGCTCGGTCAGGATCGACTGGACCTGCCGTTTGATGTGTTCGCTCAGCTCACGGCGCTCGAAGCGCAGTTGCTCGATCCGCGACTGGTCGGGATCGGCGAAGCTGCGCCGGCGGGCGCCGCCGCGCCAGTCACCATCGTCTTCGCCGCTCATCATCAGGCCCACCATGTCTTCGGACAGGGCGGCGTAGGTCATCCGATAGTCGATGTTCAATTCCTGAATGCGCATCCGCTGTCGATCGGAAAGTGAGTCGAGACTCATCACCGTCTGCAGCATGTCGTGCCCCCGGTCGGGGTCGTTATAGACCTGGGGAAAAGCGCGCCGGTAGTACTGTTCGCGCACCCGGCGGGCCGAGCCGGAGGGCAGGGCGTCGAGAAGCTGATCGAGCAGATGTCGGTTGTTGATCACGATGGCTTCATTCACCTCGCGGCTGGTGCTGCCGACTTCGCGCATGACGCGGCCGAATTCCCGGCCGCGGGCGCGGCCTTCGCCGCCGGCCCGCATGGAAAGGAAAGCGCTGCGCATTTGTCGTTCGAGACCGTAGCGCTCCTCGAACAACTCGGTGACTTCGTACTCGTAGTCCTTCAGCAATTCATCGACGCGCTGATCGGTGACATCAATGCGCAGCTCGCTCATCAGCCGCGAGACGTCCACCGCAGCTTCGGCGGCCCGCGCGAACATCCCCATCCCACCCGGACCTCCGGCGCGCAGGGCGCGGCTGGATTCTTCCGGGTGAGGAAGCGGGGCGAAGGCCGCGCGGAGACGGGACAAATGCCACCGATCGAGTTCTTCCGAAGGCTCGCCTTCGTACAACCCCGACGCGACATCGTTGAAAAACGATTCCTCCAGTTCGACGATGGCGCGCAGTGCGGCGTCGTGCATTTCGATGATCTTCATGATCTCATCGCCATCCGGCATACGATCGGCATCATCGCCCGTGGGATTCTCGAACCGCTGCACCGCCAGCATGAGCGGAGCGATTTTTTCGCGGTTGATCTCCGCGTAGCTTTCGGTGTAGGTCTCCAGCAGGACATCGAGAAGCTGTTTCTCCCCGTCGGAAAGTTGGGCTCGCTGCTGGAACGATTGAGCATCTCGGCGGTTGAGCGGGCCGGGCAGAGGTGTTTCCGGCCGCATTTCACGGCGGAGTTCCGCC
>SKZB01000475.1 GCA_007127615.1 Phycisphaerales bacterium
GTGATGTCGTCGGGCAGGAGGACCAGATTACCCGACCTGCCACCATGATCGCCCCGGGTGTTTACCAGGCGCAATTGCCGATCGGTGCACAGGGACCAGGTTCGACCATCGGCGAACAGTTCATCGGCGGGTATCTGGCCGACATTGCCGGCTTTATCAGCACGGTCTGCATTGACGGCATTTCCGATCAGCCCCAGCTTTTGGCCGCACTCTGCGTGCAGGCCGCGGCAGCTTCCGGACCGTTGGCCCCCAAGGTGGCGGCGGTGTGCGCGAAAGGCTCGGCTGCGATTCTTCTTTACTGCACGACCCTGGGCGCTTCACCTGCTCCCGGCGCGCCAAGCGTCGGCGAGTTTCTGTTGGGCGTGCTCGGCGAAACGATCGACGCCGCGATCGACTTTTTCGGCCCGGACGATGAGGGCATCTTTATCGCCACTGCCAGCAAGTCAATCGGCAGCAACTTCTACTTCGAAATCGACTCGACGTTCTTCGTACTCGGTGAACCGCTGCCGCAGATCGACCTGACGCTGACCACGGAACCGGAGATTCTTTCCTTTTCAACGCAGCCGAGTAATCCCGCAGCATTTCAGGGATATGTGGCCAGTGCGGAATTGACCTGTATCCCGACCGGCACACTCGTCACGATCAGCATTGTGGGGACAGATGGCTACTCGAACAGCCAGACCACTCTCTTTGAGGGTGATGCGACGGTCAATCTGTTCGTCCCGGGCGCCGAGGCCGGTGTCGTCGATACCGTCACGGTTGCGATTGCCGGTGGACCAACGCAATCGATCACACTCGTTTTCGGCGGCTGAATTCAGATCATCCACAAGACTGAACCGGTGTCCCCGATGGCCGCTCGCGTGCCTTTGCATGCGGGCGGCCTTTTCGTTGGAGGCGCTTCGGGAATCTGCGCCAGTGACCCGCACGGATTCAGAAAAGGCACGGAGGCACGAAGGCAATGAGCGACGGAGGGACGGAAAATTTCTGAAGGGTGCCATGCTTCGTTCCGCCCCCGGAAATGGGCGAAGCATGCGGTGGGGGGGCGAAGATGCACGGGCGCCGGCGTGTCGCCACGGGTGAAGGATCGGGCGGGGCCGACCGATGCGCAAATCCGTGGAAGCCCGAACGGCCAAGGCCCCTGAAGCCCACGAACGCGGCGGATCCCGGACGTTCGGGGGGAGCCAGTGGGACTTGTTTCGGGGGGACTTGTCTTCAGGATGAGGGGGCTGGCGGCGAAGCCCCCGGTGGGCAAAGTCCCCATTGACGGTGCGACCGTCGATCGAACTCTCGCGGTTTCCCGATAGAGCCCAGTTCTTTCTGCCGGGCGGGGCGCCGGTCCGTCGTAGGTCCCATCCGTCCGCCGGCCCGTTACTCGTCTCCCGGGCGGGCTCCACTTCCGGTTCGCGGGGGACGCGCCGGGAATGAACCGGACGACTCTCCGATCTACCCTCCGAGCGTGCTGCGAACCAGATCGGCTCGCGCCTGCCGCATCTCTTCGTTGCTGAGCCGGCTTTCCGCGTGCAGTTGCAGGTGCGCGGGCTGAATCTGAAGAAAGAGGCGATTGATCGCATCGAGATCAACGTCGGCGATGCGCCGAAGGTACAGGCCGAGACGGACCCGGCTGAGCAGTTTCATGGCTTCTTCCACCCCCAGCAGACGCGCGGTCTTCAGAACCGCCAGCGCGCGGTGAACCCGGTCGTCCAGCAGGATCGGGTTGCGATCGACCAGCACCTGCCTCGATTCCTGTTCGTACTGAATGATGTGCGGGAGAATCTGCTTCTGAAACTCATCGCGCAGTTCGGTCTCACTTCGGCCGAGGGTGATCTGGTTACTGATCTGGTAGAAGTCTCCCGCCGAATCGGTGCCTTCGCCGTAATACCCGCGGACGGCCAGGTTGAGATCCTTCGCCGCACGCTTGACGCGGTCAATCTCGCCCGTGATCTTCAGGGCCGGCAGGTGCGCCATCACGGAAAAACGAATCCCCGTTCCCACGTTGGTCGGGCAGGCGGTCAGGTAGCCCCACCGTGAACTGAAGGCATAATCCAGCCGCGCCTCGATCGCATCGTCCACGGCGTTGATTCGCCCGAAGGCATCTTCGAGCTGCAGACCGGGACGGAGAAGCTGCATCCGAAGGTGATCCTCTTCATTGACCATGACGCTCAGGGACTCATCCCCCGAGATGGCGACCGCCCGGGCGTGGGAACTTTCCGAGAAGTTCTTCGAGATCAGATGTCGCTCCATGAGCAGCGCGCGGTCCCGGGAGGTCGCGGAATTGATATCCACCCAGATCATGCCCGGCGCCACATCATCGGTCAGGACGATCCGGCGCGCCATCCGCAGCATCTCGTGGCACTGCGTGCTGCTCGCGCGGTTGACGAAGGGAAAGCCGGCGAGGTTTCGCGCCAGGCGCACGCGGCAACTCATGATCACGTCATCATGCGGTCCGTTGTGGTCGTTCCAGGGATGGGGGCGTTCTCTCAGTTCCATGGTTCGGTGAGATCACGGCCAAGACGCGTTCGCCGTGACCCGGTCGCGTTTACTCCGGTTTCGGCGAACTCGATTCGCCGGCCCGCTCGTGATCCTCGTCCGGACTCGGCGAATCGGATTCCAGGGATTGCAATTGATCCCGCAGTTGGGCGGCACGTTCGTACTGCTCCGCGTTGACCGCGTGATCGAGCTCCTTGATCAACCGCCGGCGATGGAGCTGTCGATCGATGGACGTGCCCGCGCGACGCGGCGTTTTGCCGAGATGGCTGACCCCGCCGTTCTGCGCCCGTTCGATCAACGGTTCAAGCTGTGAGCAGAACGATTCGTAGCAATCCGGGCAGCCGAGCAGACCGGTTCGCCGAAACTCATCCAGTCCCAGACCGCAGGTCGCGCAGTGCCGGCGCGCTGATTTCGCCGGGCGTGACGCACCGGACGTCGCCGCGCTACCGGAGGAACTCGGGTGTGAAATGACAAACTTCGTCAGCAGCTCATTGATCGGCTTGGACCCGGGCATGTTCAGGCCCGCTTCCGCGGCGTGTTCTTCGCACAGGTGCACTTCGTGCTTCTCGCCGTTCTTGACGGTGACTTCGTGCACGACGGCGGGTTTGTTGCAAAAGTCGCAGTTCATCAAAGCTTCCAGTCCATTCCGGAACGGTGCGATTCTATCGCCGGGGTCGGCGCGGGACCAGCACGAAAAGGTCACACGCTCACTGACGTCTCATCCGTTCGCCTCGCCTCGTGAATGGCGCGCGCGCTTCTGAGGATCGCGGCCACCGCGTCCAGCGACTGCATCGTGCTGGCATCGGAGCGTGCCCGGGCGGGCTCGGGGTGACATTCGATGAAGATGGCCGGAACGTCCGCCGCGACCGCCGCGCGGGCCAGCAGAGCCGCGCGATCGGGACGACCGGCGGTCACGCCTTCGCCGCCGCCGGGCAATTGGGTGGAATGGGTGATGTCGAAACAGACCGGCGCGCCGAGTTCCATCAGATCGCCGAGACCGATAAAGTCATTCACGAGCCGGTGGTAACCGAAAAACGTGCCGCGCTCGGTGAGCAGAATGTTCCCGGCTCCCGCCTCGCGCAGTTTGGCAAGGACGTGCTGCATCTCTCGGGGCGCCATGAACTGTCCCTTCTTCGCGTTGACCGGTTTCCCGGTCTCCGCGCAGGCGATCAGCAGATCGGTCTGCCGGACGAGAAATGCGGGAACCTGCAGAAGATCCACGACGGCCGCGACCGGCGCGGCCTGGGACGCTTCGTGAACATCGGTGGTCACCGGCACATCGAAGGTCGCCCGCAGGCGGGCCAGTTCCTGTAGGCCATCCTCCAGGCCGGGACCGCGCGGTGAGCGGCCACTCGAACGGTTGGCTTTGTCGAAACTGGCCTTGAAGATGAACGAGAGCCCGAGCCCACGGCACGTCTCGCGCAGATGCTGCGCGATCTGATCGTTCGTCGCCGCATCCTCAAGGACGCACGGGCCGGCGATCACGGTCAGGGGCGACTCGCCGCCGATCGACAGATTTCCAACTCGGCAGGTTCCGGTCATGCCGATAAAGTACGCGGAAATCAGCGGCGCGACGAGTCGGGGCCGCGCGAATCGAAGAAAAGCGGCGAACCTCCGCGGGAGGATCTGCCGATAGGATCTTCACCCGACGATCTTGACCCGGAGGGTTTGAGTCGTGTTCGGGAACCCAACCCGCGGCGGAGCCGTATGAAACACTGGTGTGCGAAGACGAAGGGATGCAGGGAGTCCCGACTTCGCTCGGAGCTATTCATGTCGAAGATGCCGCGAGAACCCGAAGCATTCGGAGAACAGGTCGCCAAGATCTTTCTTCGTCATTTTCCCGAACGCGAGATCGAACTCGCCGGACCGATGGACCTCATCGTCAACGGCAAGCATCTCGGGCTCGAGAACCTTTATCGCATGGTGCAGTGTGATCCCGATCGCGGCGTGGACATCGTTGAAAACTATCTCGATCGGCTCGTGGAAAGCGACTCGGTCGGCT
Source organism: Phycisphaerales bacterium (assembly GCA_007127615.1). Classification (GTDB taxonomy): domain Bacteria; phylum Planctomycetota; class Phycisphaerae; order Phycisphaerales; family SM1A02; genus SKZB01. Next base: position 4,490 of record SKZB01000475.1, read on the forward strand.
CGACGCCGCTGCCGTTCTCCATCGCCAAGCCGCGCATCATGCCGCGCATTCAGCCGGAGTCGATTTTCGAGCATCTCGACCGGGAGCAGGTGGCCCACGTTCCGTTCGTCAATGGCACCGTGGTGGTCTTCGTGCTCGATATGCCGCACTCCACGGTCAGCATCACCGTCGAGCAGGTTGTTCGCTGGGGACTTCAGCCGGATGATCTGGAGCAGATCGCCCGGAACAATCTCGCGCGGTACACCCCGGAACTCAAGGTGCAACTGGTCGATTCCAACGAGGGCGGGCGCGCCGCGATCGTGGCGGCGCAGGACGGCTACGATGCGGCCCGCCTGTTGCTTGACTCCCTGCACGAGCGGCTGGCGCCGGAACTGAAGGGCGACTTCTACGTTGCCACCCCGGCGCGTGATCTCTTTCTCGCCATGAGCGTCGATCCCGACGAATTCGTCAGCCGCCTGCACAAGCGGGTCGAACGGGATTTCCGCCGCCTGCCGTACCCGATCACGAATCAGCTCTTCGTCGTCACGCGTGACGGCATTGCGGGCACTTCCGAAGCGGCGTAGCGAAACTCCGCTCCCGTCGCTGCGCCGTATACTCTCCCCGCATGATCCTGCTGATCGATAACTACGATTCGTTCACGTTCAACCTCGTGCAGCGTCTGGGCGAGATCGATGCCGCGCGCGAGGTGCGCGTGGTGCGGAACGACAAGGTGAGCGTCCGGGAGGCCGAAGCCATGGCGCCCACGCACCTTCTGCTCTCGCCGGGCCCGTGCACGCCGCGGGAGTCGGGCATCTGCGGCGATCTGATCGAGCACTTCCGCGGCCGCATTCCCATTCTCGGCGTCTGCCTCGGGCATCAGACCATCGCCGACCGTTCCGGCATGATCGTGCACCGCCACAAGGTGCTCATGCACGGCAAGACTTCGCTGATTCATCATGACGAACGCAGCGTCTTTGCGGGGCTGCCCAATCCGTTTGTCGCCACCCGTTACCACTCGCTCATCGTCGAACGGGAGACGGTGCCGAAGGACTTTGAGATCAGCGCCTGGACCGAGCAGGATGAGATCATGGGCTTGCGCTGGCTCGGTCCGGGCGCCGCGCAGGCACCGATGGACGGCGTGCAGTTTCATCCGGAGAGCTTTCTCACCGTGGATGGGCCGCAGCTTCTGGCCAACTTTCTCCGGGCGACGGCCCGGCCGATCGGCGCGGCCTGACGGTTCCGAACCTCCCGTGCTATCATGCCGTGTGCGACGAGTGAGAAGTGACCCGACCTTCGAGGAGATGGACAGCCGTGAGCGTGGATCAGATGACGGAAGGCGTGGCGAAGGGCGTGCTGGAAGAGGTTCGGGAGGATCGCATCGTGTTGTCGATCCCGCACACCGACTACCAGTTGCACCTCGTGCCGACGGTGCCCGCCGCTCAGCTTCGGCCGAAGCTCGGCAAGCGCGTAAAGGGCACCATCCACGCGAAGGCGTTACGGATTCATCCGGCGAAGGGGGGCGGGCGTTTCATCGAACCGGTCTGGGGCACGCCGCGCATCGTCGCCGGCAAGGTTCTGAGCGCTGATTCCGACCGAAGGGAAGCGGTGATCGACCTGACCGTGCCGTTCGTGGTGCGCACGATGGATGAACAGGTCTTTGACGGCATTCTCGAGCCGGGTCGTCTCGTCAACTTCTACGTGGAAACCGGTTGCTCCTTCACACCGCTGGGGTGAGTGACGAAGAGGTGTTCGCGGGGCTGAAGGGCGACATGCTTCGTCCCGCCCCCCTCGGAAAATGGTCGAAGCATGCGGTGCAAGACGGTCGCCCGGTAAAGCCCGCGTTTCCGACCCACGTTCACGCCCGTGTTTCTGACCCCACGTTGACGCCCTCATGCTTCACGCGGCGCGATGAAGTATGGCATCCGGCCAGCTCGGCTTGCCTCGCCCCACAATCACCCCGTCACTTCATGACTTCGTCGCTTCATCCCTTCACACAAAAACCTTCGGCGAAGGCATCGAGCAGCCAGATCGCGGCGTCTGCTTTGAGAAGGGAACCGGCCGGTTCGGCGCGGCGGCCGCCGGCGAACAGGAGATGCGCCGTGATTCGATCCGAATCCATGGTTTCGATCGGATTCGCGACGATGGCATCGAGTGATTTGCGGGCAAGTTTGTCCCCGGCGCGCTGAATCAACTCATCGGCCGGCTCGAGCGCGAAGCCGATACGGCGCTGGTCGGGACGGCTTGCCGCGGCCAACGCCGCGAGAAGATCCGGCGTGGGTTCCAGTTCCAGGGTCATCTGCGTCGACGTGCGCCGAATCTTGACCTCCGGCGCCGGTTTCGGGCGGTAATCCGCCACCGCGGCGGCCATGATCAGCCAGTCGTGGTGCGGCCAGCTTTGCGAGAGGAGTTGCTGAAGATCGGCGGTCGTTCGGAACCGGTGAACCGTCAGATGCGAAGAGTCGGCCGGGCGGAGCGCAGAAGGACCAAGCAACAGGGTGGTCGTCCAGCCGCGGGCGGAGGAGGCCTCGGCCAGGGCGATCCCCATTTTGCCCGAAGATCGATTGGCGAGATATCGCACCGAGTCAATCGGCTCGTGCGTCGGCCCGGCCGTGATCAGAACCCGGGGCCATACCCGGGGCCGGGATGCCCCGGACGGAGGCGCGACGTTGGGTTCGAACGGGGGCTCGACCCGATCTTCAGATTGGGCGTCAGATTGGGCGTCAGATTGGGATGGTTCGGTCATGGCGAATCCGGCAGATGTTCACGGGCGGAGACGAAATGAACAACGGGAATCGGCGGGGGCATCATTGGGGGAAATCACACACAAAGCACAACTTCGGGTTGCAGGACTTGCCCCCGACGACAATACTAAGCCGACGGCGTGCCTGGGACACACGGAAGAATGTGTTTCGCGCCGCGCCGGATCAGATCGGAATCCGTGAGCTGACAAGGGAGCCGCATGGCCCGGAAGCGAAAGAAACTCGGTGAGATCCTGCTCGAATGGGGCAATCTCACCCAAAATCAGATCGATCAGGCGCTCAGCATGGCCAAGGGTTCCGGCAAGCGGCTCGGTGAAGCGCTCGTTGAGGCCGGTTTCTGCGATGAAGAGGATGTCGCCAAAGCCCTCGCGGCCCAGTACGACATGGAGTACGTCGATCTGGACGAAAAAGGCGCCGAGGAGCGCGTCGATCTCTCGCTGGTCGCGGACGATCTGATCAAGAAGCATCTGATCCTGCCGATGGGAAAGTCCGGCGGGCGTCTCCGACTGGCGATGCACGACCCGATGGATCTCGAACTGCTCGATCTGCTTCGCTTCCGGCTCAACACCGAGATCGAAACCCTGGTGGCCGCCAAGTCCGCGATCAAGGCATTCCTCGATAATGCGCTCTCCGGAGGCGGCGGCGCCGCCGCCGGCGGCAGCAAGGACAAAATCTTCTCCGATGAGTCCCTCGTGACGGACTCGGTGGACGTCACCGTGGACCGATCGGTGGACGCCTCCGTGGATATCGAGGCCGGCGACGATGCGCCGATCATCCGTCTCGTTCACCGCATGATCAGCGAGGCGGTCAGAACCCGCGCTTCGGATATTCATGTGGAACCGATGGAGGACCGCGTCGTGCTGCGCTACCGCATCGACGGCGTCTGCCATGTGCGGGACAACCTGCCGAAGCGGATGCAGCCGTCGTTGCTGGCGCGACTGAAACTGATGTCGGGGGTCAACATCGCCGAACGCCGAATCCCGCAGGACGGACGCATCAAGATGCCGGTGGACGGCGAGCGCATCGACTTCCGCGTGAGTACCTGTCCCGCCTACCACGGCGAGTCGGTGGTCCTGCGTATTCTCCGGCCGGAAGCGGTCAAGATCGGTCTGGTCAACCTCGGCTTCGAGCAGGATACGCTGGAGCGATTCAACAAGATCATCCGGCGTCCGAACGGCATTTTTCTCGTCACCGGCCCCACCGGTTCGGGCAAAACGACCACGCTTTACTCCGCGCTGGACGTTCTCAACCGGCCGGACCGAAAGATCATCACGGCGGAGGACCCGGTCGAATACAACTTCACCGGCATCAATCAGTGCCAGGTGCGTGACTCGATCGGCCTGACGTTCCCTTCCATTCTCCGTGCGATGCTCCGCCAGGCGCCGAACATCGTGCTGGTGGGCGAAATTCGAGACCGGGAAGTGGCGGAAATTGCCATTCAGGCCGCACTGACCGGCCACCTGGTCTTCTCCACCCTGCATACGAACGATGCTCCCTCCGCGATCACCCGTCTGATCGATATGGGCGTCAAACCGTTCCTGGTCGCCAGTTCGATTCAGGCGATTCTCGCGCAGCGGCTGATCCGTATGTTGTGCGAGAAGTGCCGCGAACGTGATCCGGAGCCGGATACGCGGATGTTGCGGCTGGTGGACATCGGGCCGGAAGATGTGGAAAGAGGGAACGTCAGCCGCCCGGTCGGCTGTTCGCACTGCGGCAAGGTCGGCTTCCGCGGCCGCAAGGCGATCTTCGAATTGATGACGTTGAACAGCGAGATACGGGAACTGGCCTTCAAGCGGGCATCCATCGGGCATATTCGCGATGCCGCCCGGCGGGCGGGCATGCGGACGCTGCTGGAGGATGGCAAGTTGAAGATTCTGCGCGGTGCGACGGCACCGAACGAAGTGGCTCGATTCGCGCAGGCCGAGCAGTTGATCGAAACCAACATGGATATGGAATGATTCGACGCGGCGATCAGGCCGCGTTCGCTTTTGGAAGCAGAGGCCCCGGACTATGTCAACCGTTCAAATTGACCGCCTGCTCGACACCGTGATCCGTCTCGGCGCGTCGGACCTGCACCTCTCCGTCGGAAGAAAGCCCACCCTGCGGCTGCACGGCGGATTGAGAAATCTCGACACCAAGGTTCTCGACAGCGATGACTGCGTCGCGCTGATGAAGTCGATCACCCCGGAGCGGGCCCAGCAGGAACTTCAGGAAGAGGGCAGTTGCGACTTCGGCTTCGCCTACGGCACCGAGGCGCGGTTCCGCGTGGCGGTGTTCCGGCAGCGCGGCGATATGTCGCTCGTGCTGCGGCTTATTCCCAATGAACTGCTGACCTTCGATCAGATCGGCCTGCCGAGCATCTGCAAGGAACTCATTCGCCGTCCCCGCGGTCTGTTCATCGTGACCGGCCCGACCGGTTCGGGAAAGACGACCTCCCTGGCGACGATGGTCGATTACGTCAATCAGAACCTCGAACGGCACATCATCACCGTTGAAGACCCGATCGAGTACTACCACTACCACAAGACCTCGGTGGTCAATCAGCGCGAGGTGGGGGTCGATGTGCCCAGCTTTGCCGAAGCCCTCCGGCGCGCGCTGCGGGCCGACCCGGATGTGATTCTGGTCGGCGAAATGCGTGATCTGGAGACGATCGAGGCGGCGATTCGGGCGGCGGAAACGGGCCACCTGGTCTTCGCCACCCTCCACACCACCGGTGCCGCCGGCACGATCACCCGAATCATCGATGCCTTCCCGACCAACCAGCAGGCGCAGGTCCGGGTGCAGCTTTCGACCTCGCTGATCGCCGTCCTGAGTCAGGTTCTGCTCGCCCGGGTCGACAAGCCCGGACGGGTGGCGTGCTACGAGTTTCTCGTCGTCACGCCCGCGATCGCCAACCTGATCCGGGAAAACAAGACCTTCCGGATCGACTCGGCCATCCAGACCGGGCGGAAGTTCGGCATGCAACTGCTCGACGATCACCTCTGGTCGCTCTACGAGAAGGGCATCATCGCCGCCGACGAAATGATCGACAAGGGCAAGGATCCCTCCGAGCTCACGGAGAAGGTTCACCGTTCGGGTGGAA
>SKZB01000354.1 GCA_007127615.1 Phycisphaerales bacterium
ACACGCGCGCGTTTGCTGACTGTTTCGCGGATCGTGTGGCAGAAGTGACGGTGGCCACTTCGCCGTTTGAAGAATACGAAACCGACCATCGTTTCGATGTCATTCACTTCATCCACTGCCTGTATTACTTTGAGGATCTGGAGAAATCCCTCCCCCGTGCGCTCGCCATGCTGAAGCCGAGCGGCAAGATGCTCGTACTCAACGCGCCGAACGGGCTGCTCAACCAACTGGCGCACCGGATCTGGAAGCGGCAGTGGAATCGCGCGGCGTGGTACACGGAAGACATTCTTCGCGTCGTTCGCAGAAGCGAGCGGTCGGTTCAGGTGGATCGGCTTGATGCGTGGGCCGATGTGACGAGTTCGCTGGACGAATCGAGCGAGCACGGACGGCTGGTCCTTGATTTCATCGTGCAGGCGGAGACATCCAAACTGTCAGCGCGTCTGCAGGAACTCTTACGCGATTATCTCGACGCCATCGCCAAATCCGAGGATGGTCGGCGTCTCGCGCCGCATCCAGTTGACGCCATCGCGGTATGAGAAGTTGGACGTCCAATCGATGGTTCAACCGGGCGCATCAATACTGTGGGATGTGCAGGCATTTGCGCAATTTTTCTTGCCAAGTGAGAACGCGCGAGATTCGCTTGGCTCAGTCATTCCATTTCTCTTTCGGTTCAACCGAGAATTGCCCTTTGTGGTTTGTTTGAAATCGACGATGGGCGAGCCAAATCTCGACGTCGATACCTCGGGCGTTCTGCCGGAGTCACTCAACCACCGCAAACAAGAACCACAACAGAATGATGATGCGCAGCGCGATTCTAACGGCGACAGTCTGCCTCGGAGTGATCGGTGTGCCAGCGCACACAGCGTCGAAGCCAGATCTGACGGAGTTCGCGGATCTGAACGGCGACGGCGTGGTGAATGTGTTTGACCTGCTCCTGCTGCTGGAGAACCGGGGCTAGCGCGGGCAACTGTTGACTTCGATTGTCACAGCGCATGAACACGTGGTGAAAGACCGAGGCGATCCGCCACCCGCGTCGGTTAGTTGACGCTTCCGGTGGTGACAGCCGCCTGTTCTTCCTCTTCAGCATTCCGGTCTTCTTCCTCCATGATTTCTCTTGGTAGCAGCTCATCGGCGTTTGACAGCATGAACGCCGTGAGCGCGGAGACGGTGGAGCTTTGAACGAGATACTCGGGAACGGCCAGATCCATCCGGTCGTGCTGGGAGTGCCATCCGTACCGGTACTCCACCCGTCCCTCCTTTCGCCAGAGAAAGCCGGGGATTCCGGCGGCGTTGAACGGTGCGTGATCACTCGCGCCGCGGGTCTGCATGGACTCACTGACCCGTGTGGTCACCGGCATGTCCGGAAAGGCATAGTTGGCCGGCTCGAGCGCCCATTCCAGCATGGGCACCATCGGCTCGACGCACTGGAGCGCGGCCTGGCGGTTCGTGCCGGTATCGTCCACGAGCACCGCGGAAATCCTGGCCCGCTCCTCTTCGGTCAGTTCATCGACGTACGCCCGTGAACCGTGCAGGCCCTGCTCTTCGCCGGTCCAGAGAATGAATCGAATCGTGCGCTTCGGCTTCGCGCCGACCTCCGCGAGAATCCGTGCGGTTTCAATCGTGACGCTCGTCCCGGTGCCGTTATCCGTGGTGCCCTGCGAACCGGGGCCATCCCACGTGTCGAGGTGGCCGGAAACGATGACGACTTCATCCGGCCAGACCGAGCCGGGAATCTCGGCGATCGTGTTGTAATTCTCAATCGGTCCCGCCCCGAAAGTATGGTTCAGATCAAACTCGACGATGATTTCCTCGCCATCGTGCAGCCGGCTGTTCATCGCATCGTAATCTGAACGACGCACGATGGCGGTCACGTCCGTCGGCAGGTTGTCGTAATCCAGTTCACGCCAGTCCCGCGCCCGACTGGTTCGAACCAGATCATCTCGGGAGGTGATGATCAGACCGGCGATTCCTGCGGCCCGCAGATCCGGAAGAAACTCGCGGGTCTCATCGAATCCCGGCACCACGCCGCGCCGATGGCCCCGGGTGCCCGGCCGGAGAATCCACGCCCCCTCCAATTCATCCGCGATGGCGTCGAACTCTTCCTGCGTGCCCGGTTCACGAAAGAGCCGGCCGCGGGCCGGTCCGTCGGTGCCGGCCGACCACGCCCGCGCGGTAAACTCGAACTCACGCTCGACGGGGCTGATCATTCGGCCGTGACTTGGCCCTCGATCAAATCGAACCGGAATGGTGCCCCACATGTGCTGGCGCACGTTTTCGAGGCCGAAGGATTCAAATTGCTCGGCGGCCCAGTGGTTCGCGCGCTCAACGTTGGTCGATCCGGTCAGCCGCGGCCCGATCTCTTCCGAAAGATACCGAAGATGGTCCATCGTCTGATTCCGATTCTGACCCTCATCGATGATCGCCAGCAGCGTTTCGAGTTCCTCCTGCGAAACGTCGAAGCGCTCGCGAAGCTCCGCGCGATCCGCATCGGCGGTGGTGCCCGCCCATCCCGGCGCGGCTGACATGAAAAGCGAAGCGATCAACGACAGGACAAGTTGCGGCACCCGCTGCGGCGGACGGGCAGACGAGTGGCGGCTGATGCGTGACGACAGGGTCATGGGCATGATTCCTTTGTTTTTCGATCTGGATGACCGGTCGAGA
>SKZB01000087.1 GCA_007127615.1 Phycisphaerales bacterium
AGACCGGCAATGTCCGATTGTTCGCGCAACGCCTTCTCGTAAAGTTCCTTCGGCGAGAGATCGAGCGACTTGTAGTGATCGGCGGGACAGATCACCCCGATACTGGTGCGCGTCGGGCCGAGCGGAATGAACCAGATCCACCCGTAGGGCAGACTGCGCACCTGAACCCGCGTGGCGCCGACGCCGATTTCCACCGCCCAGTCTGCATTCTGCCAGTAGTCCCACACGGCAATGTTGCGCAGTTCCCGAGCGACCTCCGATTCGATGCCGAGAGCGCGGCGAATCAGGCCGACGGTTCCCGAACCATCGATGTAGTACCTCGCCGTGACGACGTCCCCGCTCTCCAGCTTCAGCCCCGCCACCTGATCGCCTTCGACCAGAACCTCCACCACACGGGTTTCCTCCCGGACTTCACCGCCCAGCGATTCGGCATGACGAAGCAGGATGTCATCGTAGAGGGCCCGGTCGACCTGAAACGCAGTATGCCGGCGCTGACCTTCAAACCGGGCCGGGCGCGGCTCATCGCGCCACTCCTCCACGGGGTAGAAGTCAAAGTCCCAGCAGTCGTTGTTCCGGCCCCAGGTATAGGACGCCCCGATCTTGATCGGGAATCCCGCGGCTTCCACCTTCTCCCACACCCCCATCTCGTCGAGGATCGGCCCGATCGAAGGCAACTGACTTTCGCCCACATGATCGCGCGGAAACTTCTCCCGCTCGAGGATCAATACCTTCAGATCCGGGTTGTATTTGAGCAGGAGTGCCGCAACGGTCGACCCGGTCGGCCCTCCGCCGAGAATCGCCACATCCCAACCGTTCATCTCTGATTTCACCATTGAAAAAACACTCTCCACATCATGCCGGGCATCCATTCAGAAAGATGGCCGAACGGCGCACGCAATCGTGGCCATCGCCAGCCATCGCCAGATGTGCGAACTCGATCCCTTCTGCTCCGGGGGGGCGTCTGCACCCGCCGGTTCCTCCGGCAGAATGATGACGCACAAAACGTATTCACGCAACAGAAACTTCTCTGTTTCAATACATTCGTGGGGTCTTCAGGAAATGGTGTGGGTGACCCGCACGGAGGAGAGGTATCCGGGAGAGGCACGGAGGCAATGAGCGACGAAGCGACGAAGCGACGGAGGGACGGAGGGACGGAAAATGTCTGAAGGGTGCCATGCTTCGTCCCGAAGGGCGAAGCATGTTTTCCGGAAGATCCCATGAGTGCGGAGACGGGAGCCCGGCCCGGCTTACGGGATCACCGGCGGCGGCATGCCCGATCAACTCCGGATACACTCCGGCGGCGAAATCAACGAGCCGGGCGATCGCACCTCTTTGCCCGGTCGATCCAAACAAAAATCAAACAAGTTTCAGGAGTTCGGCGTGTTCAAATCCATCCGTGTCAGTCGCGTTTCCAAGCCCATCGTCGCCGCCGGCATCTTTTCGGAGGACCTGAAGCGGAATGCATCGCCGGGATCGACTCGGGGCAAGCGGCCGGAACCCATCGAAACCGCCCGCTCCCGGCCGGGCTTCCGCGCCGAGGTCGGCGAAGTGGCCATCGTGGATTCTCAACTGGTGCTCTTCGGGCTCGGCGCCCGTTCGGACGTGCAACCGAACGCGCTTCGGACGGCGGGCGGGAAACTCATCCGGGCACTGGACCGGATCGCGCCGAAGGCCGTCAGGATTCAATTCGAGGGCGCACTCCCCGATTCGATCGGTGATCGGACCCGGGCCGGTCGCGCGTTGGCCGAAGGCATCGGCCTGGCCAACTGGCGCGTGGATTTCTTTGACGGATCGGCGACGCAGCACGAAAAACCGAACGCCGCGCTCACCCTCGATTCCGATGACCGCACTTTCAAGTCGGGATTGAAGGACGGACTGGAACTTGCGGAGAGTGCCAACTACGCACGCGAGCTTGCCTGCACGCCGCCGAATATCTGCAACCCCACCTGGATGGCAAAGCAGGCCCGCAAGCTGGCGCGGGAGACCGGACTCAAGTGCACGGTGATCGACTTCAAGAAAGCGCAGCAGCTCGGTATGGGCGGCCTCGTGAACGTCGGCAAGGCCTCCGCGAGCAAACCCTGTCTCATCATCCTCGAACACAAGCCGAAGAAGATCGCCGCCAAAGCGAAGAAGCAGAAGATCGCGATCGTCGGCAAGACCATCACCTACGACACCGGTGGCTATTCGCTCAAGATTTCCGGCGGCATGAAGGGCATGAAGAACGACAAGAACGGCGGGATGGCGACCATCGGCGCCATGCGCGCGATCGCCCGGCGCAAGGTGCCGGTGCATGTCGTCGGCCTGCTGCCCTGCGCGGAGAACATGGTCAGCGGCGAAGCGTACCGACCGGATGACATCATCGAGATGTACAACAAGGTCACCGTCGAAGTCACCAACACCGATGCGGAAGGACGCCTGGTGCTGGCCGATGCCCTCGCCTATGCGTGCGACAAACTCAAACCGACCGCAATCTTCGATACGGCGACCCTGACCGGCGGCGTGGTCGTTGCCCTCGGCAAGTGGTCGGCCGGCGTCTGGGCGAATGACGATGCGCTGTTCGACCGACTTCAGAAGGCATCGGAAACCACGGGCGAGAAGATCTGGCGGATGCCGCTGTGGGATGAACACAAGGACTTCATGCGGGCGAGGCACGCG
>SKZB01000283.1 GCA_007127615.1 Phycisphaerales bacterium
CCGCCGCCTTGACCGCCGCCGCCCTGTTGCAGGGCCTGATCGAGGTCGAAGTTCGGGGCGTTATCAAATGAAGTCGGCTCCCAGAGCAGATCGCGGATGTCGTAGAAGCGCGTTTCACGCGCCGCCGGGACGCTGAGGCGTTCCTTGGTTCCTACTTCGACGAATCCATCGCGCAACTGCCACGTGGTATCCTCGAAATCCGCGGCCTGTTCAAGAATGCTCTCAAGGATCGCCAGCGCCGGGCGGTTCTCCACATTCAGATTGACTCGCGCGCGCGGGTCGAGACCCATGCCCGTGCGATCGTCCATCCAGCGGCCGACGATCGGGATGCCGAGCAGATCCCGGAGGTGATTGACCGCATCGCGTGCTTCGGTGTCCTGAAGGCGGATCGTGAGATCGGTGTACAGGAGGACGCTGAGCATGTAACCCTTGTCCGTGTTTCGCGCTTCCTCACGCTGCCGCTCCTGCATGACCTGATTGATCCGGTCGGAAAGTCGCTGACCCATGGCATCACCGGCCAGCAGCATGGTGCCCGCCGCCGCCGCCAGCATCAGCGATGTGCAGTGCCGATTGAGTTGGAACGGAGATGGACGTCGCAACATAAGAACTCCAATCGAGGCAAACCCGTCACCGCGACACCATGTCGCGGACGCTTTCCCCATAGATAGAGATACCTTGACTTTAGGCCTCCGGCGGAAAGATTTCAATCAATTTTTCGTCTCCGGCCGGACCTCGGTTCATCGGATCCGCCGATTCCACGGGCAAATCCGCCATGAGCTCCGACTAAACGGAGCCCGTCTTGCCCCTGCTGCATATTCACACATTTCTCATCCCCATTTCGCTCGAGCTCGGCAAAGCGTTGGCCGGACGCTCGACATGCACGCCTGGCGGGGTGGTTGTCCGGTCGAGTCAACAAGAAGTTCATCTCCCCGGGGAATCAAGCGGCCGTCGCCGGCTGACCGGGCCGGCGTGGCAGGTGGCGCGTCCGCCGCAACTCAATGAACGCCTTCGTCCCTTCGTCGCTCCATTCATTCGTTTACCTTGGTATTGCCCGGGTATCGCCGGATATCGCCCGCGGATCACGCCTCCCGAAACGGCCGGCGCTCAAAATGAGTCCATATCCGGCCGGCTACAGCAATCGATCGAGCAATCGGTACTGCACCGCCTCGGTCACGTGGTGCATTTCGACGCGTTCCGCACGCTCCAGGTCGGCGATCGTCCGCGCCACGCGGCGGATCTTGTCGTACGCCCGGGCGCTCAGGCCCATCTCCCGCATGAACGAACCGAGCGTCTCCTGGCTCGACTCATCCAGGGCGGCGATCTGATCAAGTTCGCGCCCGTTCAGTTCGCCGTTGGTCTTCCGCCCCTGCCTTGTCTGCTGCACCTGCCGCGCGGACTGCACCATCTCCCGCATCGTTAGCGTGTCCGTGCCGCGGACCTTGGACGAAAGCTGCCGGTACGGCACCGCGGGCACTTCGATGTGCAGATCGATTCGGTCCACCAGCGGGCCGGACAGCCGCGCGAGATACTTCTCCATGGCACGACGGCCGACTTCATCCTGCGCCATCGCGCCCTTCGGCGTGGGATTCAGCGCCCCCACCAGCATGAACCGTGCGGGAAAAGTGACCGAGCCCTGCGACCGTGCGATCGTCACACATCCATCTTCCAGCGGCTGGCGGAGTGTTTCCAACACCGCCCGACTGAACTCCGGCAGTTCATCGAGAAACAGAATCCCCCGGTGCGCAAGCGAGACATCGCCGGGCCGGGGGATGGTCCCCCCGCCGATGATCGCCGGACTGGAAGCCGTGTGGTGCGGCGTGCGCACGGGGCGCGTGGTCATGAGCGGCGCGCCGTTCGGAATCGCGCCGACGCTGGAGTAAATGCGCGTGACTTCCAGGCACTCCTCGCGGGTCAGGCGGGGCAGGATACCGGGCAGCGCCTTGGCCATCATCGTCTTCCCCGTTCCGGCCGGTCCGAGCATGAGCAGGTTGTGTCCGCCGGACGCGGCAATCACAATCGCGCGCTTGGCCGCTTCCTGCCCGCGCACGTCGCCGAAGTCAACCGCCGGCCGGGCTTCGGCGATCAGCGTGTCCGCATCGATCGTTTCGTGCGGCGAAAGTTGCACCTGGCCATTGAAAAACGCAACGAGTTCGCCCAGTGTTTCGATACCGAAGACGTCGATACCGTCAACGGTGGCGGCTTCCGGCGCGTTGTCGCGCGGCACGATGACCCCCCGCACGTTTTTCTCCCGTGCAAGCATCGCCAGGCAGATCGCGCCTTTGATCGGCCGTACACGCCCATCGAGCGCGAGTTCGCCGGCAATCAGGAAGGTCTCCAACCGTGGCCGGTCATCCGCGCTCGGTTCGATCGTGCCATCGGCGCGAAGGAGTGCGAGCGCGATCGGCAGGTCGTACACCGGCCCTTCTTTTTTCACATCCGCCGGGGCGAGGTTGATCGTCAGCCTCGTCTGCGGAAACCGGTAGCCGCTGTTCAGCAGCGCCGTGCGCACCCGCTCCGTCGACTCCTTCACCGCCGCATCCGGCAGGCCGACGATGGTCGTCTTGGGCAGGCCGACCGAGGAAAGATCGGCCTCGATCTCGCAGGCAATCGCATCGATGCCCCGGAGAACAAAGCTCTGCACCCGGCTGATCAC
>SKZB01000314.1 GCA_007127615.1 Phycisphaerales bacterium
AACGCTTCGCCAGATGCAGGCCGTAGAGCGTCCGGGACTTGTGAAAGATCGCCGTTTCGGGGCTGTTGAGGTACTTGGGCTCATCCTCGGGATTGATCACTCTCGCGCCGAACGCGATCGGTTGGCCGACTTCATTACAGATCGGAAAGATGATCCGGTTGCGGAACGCGTCGTAATGTCCGTCGTCATTCCGCCGCGGCTTGAGCAGTCCGGCCTGGACGAAGAGGTCGGTCGAAAGCTTGTGCCTGCCGATGACCTCGAACAGTCCGTCCCATCGGTCCGGCGCGAGGCCGAGCATGAACGAATCGGCGGCCTCGTCGCCGATGGCACGGTCTTCCAGTATCCGGCGGCCCACCTGGCCCTGGTCCGGATGTCGGAGCACGCGCCGGTAGAAGGCCGCGGCCCGGCCGGCCGCTTCGCGCAGGTCAGCCCGGGACGGACCGGTTGGTTCCCGGTCATGAGCCGCCCCCTTCGCACGGGGGGTCAACGTGATGCCGGCCCGGTCGGCGAGATATCGCAGGGCCTCGGCAAAGTCCATTTTGTGGTAGTTCTGGACGAAGTCGAAGAGATCACCGCCGGCTCCGCAGGCGTGGCACTTGAAGAAGGCGTTGCCCTTGTGCGTGACGACCGCCATCGAAGGGGAGTGGTCATCGTGGAACGGGCAGACGCCGACATGCTCGCGGCCTTTGGGGCGCAGCGCCACATGCTCGCCGATCAGGGCGACCAGATCGGTGGCGTCACGAACGCGCTGGATGTCTGAACTGCCGTCGGCTGCCATCTTGATGCTCGACCTCTCTATTCACCGGCATATCTCTTCGCCGGCCCATGCTTCCGGCAGAGCCGGTGCATGTCGCCAATATCAAATGCAGAGCGGAATCCGCCGCCGGTTGGCCCGGCAATCCACCCGTCTCTCGTCTTCATTCCTGTCGTCCCCATCCCTGTACATGCCACCCCTGATCCCCATCTCTGTACACGCCACCCCGGCCGACTAGCGCTGAGTTTGGATGAGTCGCCAATAATCGATGTTCCTGTTCACAGCCGGATGCCTTGACGGCATGCCCGGTGATCTCGAATACAACCAATCCATTCCTTCGGATTGATACATCCAGGCCGCAGTGAAGTCACTCCCGCCCGTCCGGACGAGGTTTATGCGGTTCGAACAGGTGATTGCACGAGGACTCGATGTTTGGGTCGCTTCCCGAGGCGAACTACCACATCTGGTGGTACTGGTCGTACCTGTAGTACCTGATAGTATCGTGGGGGTGCGATGATCCCTGTCAGTGACGTGCATCGCTTCCTCAACAACAGTACGCCCAACTCAATCCGGGTCAAACAATCTGCACATAATTTCCGCAAATCTCTCCAAATCCCCGCAGTTTCGCCAGTTGCCCGAGATGAACGGGGTGAAAAATCCAGGGGAGGCAAAGAAAAACGCCGCGGAAGGCGGCGTTGGGGCAGGCGGGACTCCGGCGTCTTTTGAGATAGAAACGCATTGAACCGAAGGGCACCGAGTTGAATCGAAGGACCCCGGGTCCGGGCATCAACCCGGCTGTTTCTGCTGACGGGTGTAGCCGTACTTCCGCTTCAGCGGCTTGGTCACGAGCCCCTGCCGGATGGCCTTGGCCGAGACCTTGACCCGCTTCGGCGCACCGTCAATGACGGTGCTCATGGTCTGAATATTCGGCTTGAACTTCCGCTTGGTGCAGGAGGTCACCTTGAGGCCGATCCCGCCGAGATACTTCGGCCGGCCGCGGTAGCGGATTCGATTGCCCACACTGGTGCGAGCGCCGGTGAAATGACAGACACGGGGCATGGCAAACCTCTTTCCGAGCAGTGATTCCAGGTATCATGAGCGCGTTTCGGCCGCGCGGAAGTTCAATCGAGCCCTGCAGTATAGACTTCGCCCGACCAAATGCAAGGCCGCGATCCGCCCGGACGGCTCTCACCGGCCCCGGCCGGCCGGGAGACGGAGGACACTTCCTATTGTGGATGCACAACGGCGTGGCGCTGCTTGCATCGCCTCCCGGCCCTGCTATACTGCCCGGTTCGCAAATTGACACCGTCACGACCACTTCATCGCGCCGATGCCCACTGGCCGGGCCGGCGCAACGTGCTGAAACGCCCTCGGCGGCACGGATGCGGTGGCAGGTAGGAGATCTCTATGGCCAAGAAGGTTGAAAAACAATTTAAGATCATGGCCCCGGGCGGCAAAGCCACCCCGGCCCCGCCGATCGGTCCCGCGCTCGGCGCCAACGGGATCAATCCCGGCCAGTTCATTCAGGCCTTCAACGAGCGAACGAAGGAACTGAACGGCAAGGTCGTCGGGTGCGTGATCACCGTCTACAAGGACCGCTCCTTTGAGTTCGAGATCAAGTCCTCGCCCGCGGCGGTTCTGATCTGCGAAGCCGCCGGTATCGAGAAGGGGTCCGGCACGCCGAACACGAAGAAAGTCGGCAAGATCTCGCAGGATCAGGTCCGCGCCATCGCGGAGGAGAAGATGAGCGATCTCAATGCCGCAACGGTCGAATCGGCGATGCGCGTCATCGCCGGCACTGCCCGCTCCATGGGCGTGACGGTGGAGGAGTAATACGATGCCCAAACTCAATAAACGCGCCCGTGCCAATTCCGAGATTCTCGAGAAGGTCAA
>SKZB01000142.1 GCA_007127615.1 Phycisphaerales bacterium
ACGCCGCCGCGACGACCGTACGGCGGTGGGGGCGATCGGTAACTTTAGCTTGCGCGATCGGACCGCAGTGGATGATCTAAGCAGCGGAAGGGAATCCCGCTGCCGAATGGTGACGGACACGCACAGATGTTTTCTTCCTCTGACCAACGCCGGTATCTGATTCCGTTTCGATCGCTGCGGTTGCCGCAGATCTTCACGGAGACGTTGATCATCGGCGGCGGGGTGGCGGGAATGCGCGCGGCGATCGAGGCGGCGAAGTTCGGCGATGTCATCATCGTGCTGAAGCAGCCGCTGATTCAGTCCGCCTCGGGCTGGGCGCAGGGCGGGATCGCCGCGGTGCACGCCCCGGGCGATACCGTGGACGAGCATGTGCGCGACACGCTCGAAGCCGGGGCGGGTCTGTGCGATGAGCCGGCGGTGCGGGCGATGATCGAATCATCCGATCGGTGCATCGAGGAACTGCTGCGGTGGGGCATGCAGTTTGACCGCGCGGCAGATGGCACGCTGAACTACGGACGCGAGGGCGGTCACGGCCGATCGCGCATTCTGCATGCGGGCGGCGCGGCGACGGGGCGCGAACTAGTCCGCACGCTGGTGACGCAGATTCGCGGCAACGAGCGCATCCGCGTCTTCGATGAATGCTTTGCGCTGGATCTTCTTTCTGCATCTTCACCCGACGAAGCGCAATCCGAACCGGTGCGCGGCGCGATCACCCATCACCCGCGGTACGGTCTGCAGATCATCTGGTCGCGGGCGACGATTCTCGCAACCGGCGGAGCGGGGCAGGTCTACCGGGAGACTACGAATCCGCGTGCGGCGACGGGGGACGGGCTGGCCATGGCGTACCGGGCCGGCGCGGAACTGGTCGACCTGGAGTTCATGCAGTTTCATCCGACGACGCTGTACGTGGCCGGCGCCGGGCGGGCGCTGATCACCGAAGCGGTGCGCGGCGAGGGGGCGTATCTGATCGACCGCGCGGGGCATCGATTCATGCCCGAGTACCACGAAATGGCGGAGTTGGCGCCGCGCGATATCGTCAGTCGCGCCATCATCGAGCAGATCGGCCGCACGCGCGAGACGTCGGTCTACCTGGATGCGCGACATCTCGATCGCGATGCGTTTGCGAAGAGGTTCCCTGATCTCGTTCGGCTGCTCGCGGGATTCGATCTGGATCCCGGTGAAGATCTGATCCCGGTTTCTCCATCCGCCCACTACACGATCGGCGGGGTTCGCACGGACCTTGACGGCCGAACCAACCTCCCCGGGCTGTACGCGTGCGGCGAGGCGGCGGGCAACGGAGTGCACGGCGCGAATCGGCTGGCGAGCAATTCGCTGCTGGAGGGACTCTTCTTCGGCGCGCGGACGGCCCGCGCGATCGCGGAAGATCGGGCGACCGACGCCGGCTCCATGACGATCAACTGCGAGATTCGGACGGATGAGCACGGCGAACTGGATCTGGTGGATGTGCGATCGAGTCTGCGGAGCGCGATGTGGCGGAACGTCGGCATCACGCGGACCGAGGCGAAGCTGACGGATGTGATCGAGATGTTCGAATTCTGGTCCCGGTACACCATGCAGAACGTCTTTGACGATCCGATGGGATGGGAGACGCAGAATCTGTTGACGGTCGGCGGACTGATGAGTCGTGCCGCGCTCGCGCGAACCGAAAGCCGTGGCGTGCAGGCGCGGCTGGACTATCCGGCAACGGATCCGGCGTGGCGGCATCGTCTGGTCTGGCGCATGGGGGAAGCCGCACCGCGTTCGACCGGACAACTGGTGGCGGAGGTCTCCGCATGATCCCACCGGCGAGAGGGTTCCTATTGCTGTTCCTGGCCGCGCTGTTCCTCGTGCTCGCCGCGTGCGAACCGTACCGCGTGGAGTACCACCGCCGGCCGGCGTTCATGCATCAGGTGGCCGAGAACGATCTGCCCGATGAACTGGTGATGCGGGACGGGACGCGGATCGTGTACGGCTCCCCGCCGGGGGGACGTTCCCGGGCGCGATCCGAACGAACTTCCGATGGTGACGGCGAAGGTGCGATGGAGCTTCGTGAAGAGCGAACGGACGGCGAAGTCACGCTGCGCGGCTTCATGCCCGAGCATCTGCTGGTGCACCTGATCACGTGCCTCAACAACCGTGAGTACGACCTGATCTATGAACAACTGCTTTCCGATCCGACACGGCGCGAGTGGGAGCGCGAAGGCCGGGACAAGGATGACTTTGCGAACTACCTCGAACGCAACCGGCGCGAGCTGGTGCGTTTTCTCACGCGCATCTACATGGGCATTAATCATCACGACACGCAGATCGAGCACCTCGGGGAAGGCGTGACCGACGTGGTGCTCGGACGCCGCGCGGCCGAAGGGTTGAAATTCCGGCGCGTGCGCATGCTCTCCGAGGGCTACTCGATCAAGCTCGTCATGATCCGCTGAGGTGGCCGGTGCGGGGTGCTGCGGCGTGCGGCGCAGCGGAGCCGGGCTGCAGTGCACGGGAAAAAGAACGCGGCGAGCCGGTGGGCTCGCCGCGAGTGGATCAAGTTATTGAGATGAACACGAGTGGTTCACGCCGTCTTGGCCGGTTTCTTCGATGACTTGGGCGACCCGTTGTCGTCATCGCCGCCATCCTTCCCGGCACCACCGTC